>NZ_DJIO01000092.1:0-2685 GCF_002433655.1 Thalassolituus sp. UBA6592
TTGGGTCTGAACTACTACAGATAAGGACCGCGGTATGCATGTGCGGTAAAGCTCCTGGTGAGCAAATTTCTAGATAACTTGAGCATTTTGTATCAAAAAGTAGGCTAATGATTGTTTGTACTTTTCGATTGTTTTATTTGGTGTCTTTTTGCTGATGGGGGCTAACTCGATAAACATCATCACTGATGATGCTTGTTTCGCCCGGTCGCGCCGTTCCTTCTCTATCGGATTCGAAGGAACGGCATTCAAACTGCCCAATCTGATCAGAACGGATACACTTTTGACACGTCAGAAATGCTGCCATCCAGAAGAACTTTTACATACACCTTTTCATCAGAACCGGATTTTGTAACTTCAACAACGTAGAAGTTCTCCCCACTTTCTTTCAGAACGACCTGATCTTTACCAATGCTCTGCCAACTGGTATCCAGTTGACCAGCTGTATAGCCATAGTCTCGCAGGGTCATTTTCTGCACAACGCGGGTCGCAATATTCATCGCACCTGACTCACTTATAGCACCGTGGTCGCCGTGAGCTTGTACAGTTCCGCTGAATGCGGAAATCGTCAGAAGGGCGGATAGTAATAATGCTTTCATGTAGTAACTCCTGTTGCTTGTTGGCGATTTAAATCGCATGAGGATTTTTGTACTGACCTTCAAAAAATAGCTGGACGGTTATGTCCTGTTGACTGTCGTTGCGGAAATACCAGCCATGGGTTCCAGCAAAAGGTGCAGTAAAACTACCTTTCATTTCACTGGTTGTGGTAATGGCATAACTTTTAAAGTAGCCACTGGTGTCATTAAACGGTTCGCCATGGGTATCAACATAAATACTGACACCATCAGTGATCCATTCAAAATCAACCTGGCTACCTTCTGTCATTTCCAGTTTGAATTCTTTGCCACTGCCAGCCGGGATAACCAGGGTAGTCAAGCCATCTATATTCGCTGGGTCACTCAGGGCCGATGGTGCTTCAATCAGCTGTTCCGGTGACAGCGCCGTTAGGCCAAGACGAGCGCCAATACCAGTCGGGTCTATATTGTATTCCGCTGGCATGATGACGGTAACCAGCGTCACCAGACCCGCTGCAATTGCTGTCAGTGTTGCCAGCCAGAGCTGCTTAGCCGGAATCTGTGCATTTGTCATTTTCCTCTCCTCAGGACGTAAAGTAGCCAGTTAACTGGTAGCCGGTGAGCATGATGCCCGATGCCATCAACAACGTATTAGTGAGTACGGCGAAACGGCTGAAGGTTGCTGAATGACGCCATGCCGAGATCAGTATCAGGATAATGCCCAGTGCAGCAAACTGTCCGATTTCGACGCCGATATTAAAGGCAATCAGATTGGTCAGCAGTCCGTCTTCGGGAATATGAAATTCCTGCAACTTGGTCGCCAGACCAAAACCATGAAACAGGCCGAAAATCAGTACGGCGTAACGTGTGTCCGGCTGAAACCCCAACACCCGCTTAAAGCCACCCAGGTTGTCGAAGCCTTTGTACACAACCGAAAGGCCGATGATGGCATCAATCAGGTAAGCGTTAACCTGAATATTGGCCAGCACGCCCGACATCAGGGTAATGCTGTGTCCCAGAGTAAACAGACTGACGTAGAGGAGCACTTCCCGGCTGCGGAACAGAAAGAAGATTACCCCTAGTAGGAACAGCAGGTGATCGTATCCTGTGATCATGTGCTTGGCACCGATATACAGAAAGGGGACGAATTGCACGCCGGTATTCTGTTGCAGAAACGTCCGGGTATTATCATCAACGCCATGAGCCACGGCGAAGGACGCTGTCGTTAACATGACGAGTAAAAGTACAAGACCTGCTATGGAAAACTTCATGCATTCCCTCGTTTTTCACTACGATGCACCAGACGGTACAGTGCCGGAATCACAAATAAGGTCAGAATCGTAGAAGAAATAACACCACCAATCACCACGGTTGCCAGTGGTCGTTGTACTTCTGAGCCGATACCTGAGTTCAGTGCCATCGGGACAAAACCCAGTGACGCTACCAGCGCGGTGGTAATCACCGGACGCAGGCGGGTCAGTGCACCTTCAACGATGGCCTGCTCAATGCTTCGGCCAGAGCGCTGCAATTCCCGGATAAACGACACCATCACTAATGCGTTCAGAATGGCGATACCCGACAGGGCAATAAATCCTACGGCCGCAGAAATCGAAAAGGGAATATCACGCACGGTCAGCGCCAGTACGCCGCCGGTTAAGGCCAGTGGAACACCGGTAAAGATGACCAGTGCGTCGCGCACAGAATTCAGTGCCAGTACCAGCAAGCCAACGATCATAAGCAAAGTTACTGGCACAACAATCATCAGTCTTTGTGACGCGGACTGCAGCTTCTGATAGGTACCGCCATATTCCACCCAGTAGCCTGCGGGAATATCCAGTTCATCACCAACAGCATTGCGCACGGCTTCCACAAAACTGCCAAGATCGCGACCGCGAACGTTGGCGGTGACTACCAGGCGGCGTTTACCATTTTCGCGGTTTACCTGATTTACACCGATGTTTTCACTGAGTGTGACCAGCTCCTGCAGTGGAACAACCTGCCCGTGTGCAACGGTCACCGGTAAATAGTTCAGGCCGTCGATATCAGCGCGTACAGTTTCAGGCAGGCGTACGGTTATATCTGCCCGGCGATCTCCTTCAAACAGGGTACCTGC
>NZ_DJIO01000175.1:0-2288 GCF_002433655.1 Thalassolituus sp. UBA6592
GGAGGTAGCCCGTCCGGCGAGAGGGGTAACGCCCCTCTATGAGGACAAGGGGCCTGACATTTTTCGAAAATGCTTGAATAGAAATTTGTGGGACAGCAATGGCCATTGGCCGCTTTTTTTAACTTTTTTATCTGGTGCTATTCAGGTTCTGCTTTTCTTTTTGTGTGCTCTTCTCGTGTGTTCTTTCAGTGTGTTCAGTGCCAGGTTATCACGGGTTCTTCTTGATCAGGACGCATACAAAAAGTAATGACACAGAATGCGGAAAACGATGCCGATCAGGGCGCCGTAAATCGCCGGGCGGGCAACCGCAGCGACGTTTTTACCTGCCGCAACCAGAATGGCTACACCTGCCACATCTAACGGACAGATCAATAAACCGGCCAGCAGGTTAACGTCAGCGGGGGAGAGGACGCCTGCCTGGAACTGTTCCATGGCAATGCCCATCATGGCGGTACCGCCGGCAATGTATTTGGTGATTGCCAGCAGGAATGTCTGCTGCGGATAGCCCAGCGCGTTGACGGCGGGTGCAAGCCAGTCCTCCAGGGTACCAATCAGCCCGGTCAGACGCAGCAGATTGACGGCGACCAGAGCGACGACTAACAACGGCAGGGCAGAAAGCGAAATTTCCCAGGCATCTTTACCAGCACGGCGGATCACCGCCATCGCGGATTCTTTGTCGGCGTTATCCGGTAACAGTTCGCTCTCATTTGTCGTTTGTGTTGCAGACAGGGAACGGCCGAACAGATACCAGACAGCGGCGCTGGCGAGCAAACCACCGGCTATGGCAATACCAATGGTCGCGCCAACGTTGAGGCCCGCGGCGGCCATGGGGAAGACCACATTGGCCTGGGCCAGAGACAGCACCATCGCCAGTGTGGCCGCGATATGACGTGGAGATGAACCGTTTCTGGCCATCACCGCCAGAGTGGCGATGGGGGCGGCGAAGCTCACCATGGAGACCTGCATCAGGGCAAAGATGCCCAGACCGGACAGCCCAAACAGCGCCATGGCCGGCGAAAACGCTGCCACGATACGATTAAGTATGCCGCGGGATTCCAGCCAGTGCATGATGCTCAACATCACGATCATCACGGGTAACAGAATGAAAAATGCCAGCTCGACGGCGGAGCGGCCAGAGGAAAGTATGGTATTGGCTATCTGATCCATAAAAAAACTGACTGTTTGATCAAAGGCGTACAATAGCAGATCGGCTGCACAACCGCGTGGCGACTTTGGTAACGCCTTAACAGCTCCTGCTGTGGCCGCAGAGGTTGGGAAAACAGGATGCACTATTCATACAGGTTATATAGGGTATCAATCACAATAGATTCGGGTGATGCAGTGGCTGGGGTATAATCCGTCGACTTTAAAGTTGTTGATCAGGTTCTTAACAGTCAGCAACTGCGACACCCATTTAATCAGGCCGCACCAGCGGTCGGTGAACACACGATAATTGAGGCAAAATAATGACTGGATACGTTCAGAAAGGTGGCATTCAGGTCGCTCAGGAACTGTACGATTTCGTTAACGAAAAAGCGATTCCGGGTACAGGTGTTGATGCAGAAAAATTCTGGGCAGAGTTTGATGCTCTGGTGAATGATCTGGCACCAAAAAACAAAGCCCTGCTGGCCAAGCGTGACGATATCCAGGCGAAAATTGATGCTTACCACACTGAGCGTAAGGGTCAGCCTCATAATGCTGCGGAATACAAAACCTTCCTGCAGGAACTGGGTTACCTGCTGCCGGAAGGCGACGACTTTGCGGCTACGACTGAAAACGTAGAACCAGAAATCGGTCAGATGGCCGGTCCTCAGCTGGTTGTGCCGATCATGAATGCCCGTTTTGCTCTGAACGCTGCTAACGCGCGCTGGGGTTCTCTGTACGATGCACTGTACGGTACCAATGTAATCTCTGAAGAAAACGGTGCGGAAAAAGGCGGCAGCTACAACAAAGTACGCGGCGACAAAGTGATCGCCTGGGCTCGCGATTTTCTGAACACCTCTGCACCACTGGCAAGCGGTTCTCACGTTGACAGCACTCAGTACGCCATCGAAGGCGGCAAGCTGGTGGTGACTCTGGCTGACGGTTCTGTTACTGGCCTGAAAGACGAAGCTCAGCTGCAGGGTTACAAAGGCGATGTCGCTGCTCCGACTGCGATTCTGTTGAAAAACAACGGTCTGCACTTTGAAATCCAGATTGATGCCTCTTCACCGGTTGGCTCTACCGATGCGGCTGGCGTAAAAGACATTCTGATGGAATCCGCTCTGACCACCATTATGGACTGTGAA
>NZ_DJIO01000175.1:2603-3348 GCF_002433655.1 Thalassolituus sp. UBA6592
CTGTGAAGACTCTGTTGCTGCGGTTGATGCAGCGGACAAAGTGCTGACCTACAGCAACTGGCTGGGTCTGATGAAAGGCGATCTGTCTGAGGAAGTATCCAAAGGCGGTAAAACCTTCACCCGTACCATGAACCCTGACCGCGAATACACAGGTCTGAACGGTGAGACTGTGTCTCTGAAAGGCCGTTCTATGCTGTTTATCCGGAACGTGGGTCACCTGATGACTAACCCATCCATTCTGGACAAGAACGGCAACGAAGTACCGGAAGGTATTATGGATGGCATGGTATCGACCCTGATCGCCATTCACGATCTGAAAGGCAATGCGCCGTTCCGTAACTCCACCACAGGTTCTGTGAACATCGTTAAGCCTAAGATGCACGGTCCTGAAGAAGTGGCATTCGCCAATGAACTGTTCGGCCGCATCGAAGACGCACTGGGTCTGCCACGTTTCACCATGAAAATGGGCATCATGGACGAAGAGCGTCGCACCACAGTGAACCTGAAAGAATGTATCCGTTCAGCGAAAGACCGTGTGGTATTCATCAACACCGGCTTCCTTGACCGTACCGGTGACGAAATCCATACCTCTATGCTGGCTGGTCCGTTTGTGCCTAAGAGCACTATGAAGCAGCAGACCTGGATTGGCGCTTACGAAAACTGGAACGTGGATACTGGTCTGGAATGTGGTCTGCAGGGCCGTTCTCAGATCGGTAAAGGTATGTGGGCAATGCCGGATGAAATG
>NZ_DJIO01000009.1:0-354 GCF_002433655.1 Thalassolituus sp. UBA6592
ACGGTTGCCGTGCAGAACGCCCGGAATACCTTTACTTAATGGCGCGGCATGATCATCACCGTCCAGGCCTAGACCACCGGCTTCAACACCGTACATCGCTACTTCCGGATACTTAATGTATGGATGGAACAGACCAATCGCATTCGAACCGCCACCGACACAGGCAACCAGAGCATCCGGCTGACGACCGATCTGCTCGAGGCTCTGACGCTGTACTTCGCGGCCGATAACACTCTGGAAATCACGCACCAGCATAGGGTATGGGTGTGGACCAGCAGCGGTGCCGATAATATAGAAAGTGTCATCCACATTGGTTACCCAGTGACGCATGGCTTCGTTCATGGCGTCTTTCAG
>NZ_DJIO01000009.1:726-856 GCF_002433655.1 Thalassolituus sp. UBA6592
ACCCAGCAGCTTCATGCGATACACATTAAGCTTCTGACGTTCAACGTCAGTTGAACCCATAAAGACCTTACATTCGAGACCGAAACGCGCGGCAACAGTGGCGGACGCCACACCATGCTGACCAGCACCG
>NZ_DJIO01000009.1:1244-16989 GCF_002433655.1 Thalassolituus sp. UBA6592
TTCACCTTGTGGGCGCCGGTGTGGTTCAGATCTTCACGTTTCAGCCAGATCTGCGCCCCACCACATTCGGCAGTCAGACGCTCCGCCAGATACAGCGGCGAAGGACGGCCAACATAGTGCGCCAGGTCTTTATCGAACGCTGCCTGAAAATCAGGATCATTGCGCAGTTTTTCGTAGGTTGCCGTCAGCTCTTCAAGGGCTGCGGTCAGAGTTTCGGACACGAAACGACCACCGTGGATACCAAAGTGGCCGCGTGCATCCGGCAGGTCGATATCAAAAGGATTGTTGGTCGACACGATACACCTCATTTACAAATTCTGTGATTTTGCCGTGGTCCTTGATTCCTTTGGACGCCTCAACACCGCCGCTGACGTCCACCGCATATGGGTGAACCGTCCGCATTCCGGTTTCGAGGTTGTCCGCGGTCAGGCCGCCGGCCAGGATAATAGGTTTAGGTAATTCTTCCGGTACCAGTGACCAGTCAAAGGTTTCACCAGTACCACCGGGGACGCCCGGTTTGTAGCTGTCTAGGAGAATTGCCAGTGCGCCTGGGAAGCGCATGCACGACGCCACCACATCCGACGCTTGCCGGACGCGGATGGCTTTGATGTAGGGATGTTTGAACTGACTGCAGAAGTCATCGTCTTCATCACCGTGGAATTGAAGTAAATCGATTCTAACGCTATCCAGAACCTTTTGCACCTCATCAGGTTCCGGGTTAACGAACAATGCTGTCACGCTGACAAATGGCGGCACAGCTGCGATCACCGCTCTGGCAGTGTCGATATCTACCGCTCTCGGACTGGGTGCATAAAACACCAGGCCAACAGCATCTGCGCCGGCATTCACGGCGGCAACAGCATCCTGTGCACGGGTCAGACCACAGATTTTGATTCGCGTTCGACTGGGTTTAACAACCCTTTGCATAGGCGCCATACTCGCATCCGGTTAACAGCTACAGAACTGGGCGCGAGTGTACCAAGGGACGACGTCAGGTTCAGCTTATTCCTGTTGCAACTTCCAGTTGCAGCACAGGTTCCAGCAACGCAGGACCATAGGGCTGACAAGGTATAACGCTGAATTCTTCGGGGTAATGAACACCAACGAAATATAAACCCTGGCCAGGTGCAGTAATACCCGCCTGTTTACGATCCTTTGTCGCCAGCACTTCAGCCATCCAGCTGACCGGCTTGCTGCCCTCACCTATCGGCAACAGAACCCCGACGATATTACGCACCATGTGATAAAGAAACGCACTGGCTTCCAGTTCAAGCATGACGATATTGCCCCAGCGCTTCACCCGAATGCGATGCATGGTTTTTACCGGAGTTTTAGCCTGACAATCCTTGGCGCGGAACGCTGAGAAGTCGTGCTCGCCCAATAATGCCTGAGCGGCTTCGTGCATTTTCTCCGCATCCAGCGGGTAACGCCACCAGGTCAGCTGATCATGCTGCAGCGCCTGCTTGGCCGGCGCATTATTAATCAGATAACGATAGCGGCGCGCGCGGGCTTTGTAGCGGGCGTGAAAATCACCATCGATTTCGCCAATCCACTGCAGCGCAACACCATCAGGAAGATTGGTATTTACGCCCATCAGCCAACCATAATCGGTACGCTGTGCATGGGTATCAAAGGAAATAACCTGGCGGGTTGCATGCACACCGGCATCGGTACGCCCGGCACAGGCAACTTCAATCGTGTGATTGGCAACTTTTGACAAGGCCGCTTCGAGAGCGGCCTGAATGGTAGGTTCGTTGTGATGTTTCTGCTTCTGCCAGCCGTGGAAACAAGCACCGTTGTATTCCACGACCGCAGCGTAACGGCGGACTTCAGACATGAATCAGGACAGACTATCCATCATGCTGCGGGCATCAGATTTCTGCTGGTCAGAACCTTCCTGAACCACTTCCTGCAGAAGCTCTTTGGCACCGTCGAAGTCTTCCATATCGATATACGCGCGAGCCAGATCCAGCTTGGTCGCACATTCATCAGTACCGGCAAGGAAATCAAATTCGTCATCGGCAGCAGCCAATGCATCCAGATCAATCTCACCGGCGTCAGAGGTCATCTCTTCAGCAGTAAAGTCCGCTGGCTCAGAAGCTTCATTAAGCTCTGGCACATCATCCAGTTGCGGGACATCGGTCAGCTCAGGAACGTCATTCAACTCCGGAACATCGAGAGCAATGTCTTCAGCTTCAGACTCTCCAAGACCAGAAATCTCTGCGTCGAGATCATCCAGGTCGGCTGAGAAATCGAGACCATCATCAGTGCTTTCTTCTGCGCCACTTTCTTCTGAAACACTTTCTTCTGCAACACTTTCTTCTGTAACAACAGGCTCAGAAGCCAGCGAATCCAGTTCGCTTTCCAGGGATGCCAGATCGTCTGCAGCATCACTGTCAGAATCCAGATCACCGGACAGATCGAACGACAGATCAGGCAGATCGTCCGCACCTTCTTCATCGCTGTCCAACAGACTTTCCAGATCAGACAGATCGTCAGAGCCAGTTGTTTCTTCGCCACTGGTCAGATCAAAGTCCAGTGCAGTAACTGCATCATCTTCAACTGGCGCTGCAGTTTCTTCCGGCTCTTCTTCTCCACCCAGTGTTTCCAGACCGCTGAGGTCGAAATCCAGGGCATTGTCGTCATCAGCGACAGGCGCTTCAGCAGAGGCAGGAGCTTCACTCTTTTCCTCTTCAGCCTCAGCAGACAAGCCACTCAGATCGAATTCCAGGCCGTCATCATCGGACCCGAAGTCAGCAATCTCTGGCATTTCTTCTTCAGCTTCCGGCTCATCACCACCAAGATCGAATTCCAGACCATCATCCAGATCCAGAGTCGGCACTTCTTCGAGACCAGCGCCGGCTTCCGCCACAGGATCACTGTCCAGATCAAAAGTATCGTCTTCTTTATCGTCTGCCAGAACCGGATCCCCCAGATCGCCGGACAGATCCAGGGCATCACCGAAGTCCAGACCATCAGAGAAGTCATCTGAATCATCAAGCGATGGAATCTCACCGTCCAGCGACAGCATGTCATCTGCAGCCACAGCAGCAACAGCACCCAGCGCAATCGGAGCTGACAGTCGACCACGCATCTGCTCGGCCTGAGCACTGGCTTCACGATCACCCAGTTTGCGCAGCTCGGATTCTGCTTCCGCAAAACCGGAGGCTTCGTCCATTTCGACATAAACTTCAAGCAGCTTCAGGCGCAGATCAGAACGGCTTGGTTCTTTCTCAATCGCGTCCTGCAGCAATTCAATAGCCTGCTCAAATTTACCGTAGGCAATGTAAATATCAGACTCACTGATCACATCTTCAGTTTGCGCCACGGTTTCAAAATCTTCGGCGGCCGTTTCTGGCTCAAGATCAGCGGCAAATTCATCTTCATCATAAGATTCCGCTTCACCCGCCATTGGATCGTCTTCGAAATCGAAGTTATCCAGACTGTCCTCATCCAGCGCATCAGTCTCGTTCAGCGCCATCAGCTCTTCATCAGAGAATTCATCATCCTCTTTAGCAGCCGCTTTACGACCTTTGACTGCACGATATATCAGCAGAGCAATCAGCAGCAGAACCACACCACCACCAGCCGGCACCAGAGGGTTCGCTAACAGTGTCTCCAGTAACGTTGGCTGTGCACGCTGAGCTTCCTGCTCTGCCATCATGGCCGCGATACGGGCACGACGGGCAGCAGCTTCACGGGCTTCTTTTTCCTGTGCGGCAGCAAGTTCTTCTGCCGACTGACCGCCTGGTTCTTCAGCAGCGTCTCCGCCGGCGTAGTTGAAATCAACCGCACCTTCCGCGTCCGTCGCTGAAGTTTCAGATCCTGTTGCAGCAGCTGTGCTTTCATCAGCGCCCTCAGCAACAACCTCACCTGAGGTTTCACCGGCAACTGCAGTATCGGTTGCATCAGAACCCGTTTCAGGGGTTTCAACTTCGGCGCCATCCACCTGCATAGTCGCCAGCTGATCGTCTTTCAGAGAGATCAGGCGCTGCAGGGTATTTATCTGTTCTTCAAGGGCTTCCAGGCGCTCACGCAGCTCCTGATTTTCACGACGGCTCTTATCAACGTTCTCAAGCGCAATAGCGAGATCGTTTTCCAGAGACTGCTGACGACCATTGCCGATTGCCGTACCGGCATCACCACTGGCGCCGGCAGAATCAGAGTTGTCAGATGCCGCACTGAGCAGACGGACTTCACCGCCGTCCTGCTCGCCACTGCTCACAGCGGAAGAACCGGCACGACCGGTTGCATCCAGCTGAGCACCGGAAGTCAGTTCTTTATTCTGACGCTCCACTTCAGCGACAGCATTACGGAAAGAAATATCACGCACTTCCTGAGCATCCGGGATGCGCAGGACTTCATGGGTTTTCAGACGGTTAATATTGCCGCCAATAAAGGCCTGCGGGTTTTTCTCCTGCAGAGCCACCATCATCTGCTGCGCAGAAATGGACGTATTCGGACGGGTCTGCAGGGCAATTTCCCACAGAGTGTCATTACGCTGAACTTTGTATGTACCCGGTGCAGCCGGCTCGCTTTCCCAACGATTAGTTGTGACAGGCGCGGCGACCTGAGGCTGCGCTGGCTGCTCTTGTGTCGCAGGCGCAGTCGTTACGGTCTGCCCTGCTGGCGCATTCACCAGAGGCTGAACACTGGTTTCCTGGAACGTCGGTGGATCCAGCAGCAGCGTATATTCACGCAGCGCGCGACCAGACGGCCAGTTCAGTTCAACGAGAAAATTCAGGAACGGTTCATTAACCGGTTCACGGGTGCTGAGAACGACAGTATCGCCTTTGACCTCGAATTTGATTTTGGTCAGAAAATACACACGCTCGACACCAGCGCGTTCAAAGTCGGCAGGCTTGGCCAGTGCCGGCTTAATTTCGAAGTCGGTCAGACCTTCCGTATCCAGCAGTTTGATTTCCGCCTGCAACGGCTGATTCAGATTGGACTTAAGGTCCAGCTCACCTAACCCCAGCGCCAACAATTGTGACGAGGCTGTCAGTCCTCCGACCAGCATCAGGGTGTTTGCAAGTAGGCGCTTCATTGGTGCTTCCTTGTGATCTTGCGGCGATCGCTCGCCTCTTCGTCTGTTACCGGCAAATAACCGGTTTGCTACCGATTAAAGATGTCGTCGAGATTTTCCTAACCCCAGCTTACTTATAGATTCCATTCATAAGCACGCACAAGTATCAAGTATAACGGGAACTAACGCAATCTTTTGCCCCTTCGGGCACCAACAAATATGAAGGGAAATAAGGGGTTAGATCACATTTTGGAGAAATCATCTAAAAAAACGGGGCTGACGCCCCGTTTTCCTGTGCAAATATTACGCGTCCAGCAGGATGCGCAACATGCGGCGCAGCGGTTCTGCAGCACCCCATAACAGCTGGTCACCGACGGTAAACGCAGAAATGTATTCCGGCCCCATGGTCAGCTTACGGATACGGCCAACCGGTACAGTCAGCGTTCCGGTTACCTTCGCCGGGGTCAGTTCTTTCATCGATGCTTCACGGTCATTCGGGATCACTTTCACCCAATCATTGTGCGCAGCAAGGATGCTTTCAATCTCACTTACAGGCAGATCCTGTGTGAGTTTCAGCGTGATCGCCTGGCTGTGACAACGCATAGCGCCGACGCGCACACAGATACCATCAATCGGAATCTGTTTATCGCTGCGACCCATGATCTTGTTGGCCTCAACCTGAGCTTTCCATTCCTCACGACTCTGGCCGGACTCCAGTTGAGTATCGATATAAGGAATCAGACTGCCCGCCAGCGGCACGCCAAACTGCTCTGTCGGCATCGCATCGCTGCGGATAAATTCTGCCACCTGACGGTCGATGTCGAGAATAGCGGAAGCCGGATCGTCCAGTTTGTCTTTTACGTTATCATGCACAGCACCCATTTGGCTGATCAGCTCACGCATATGACGCGCACCTGAACCGGAAGCCGCCTGATAAGTCTGCGGCGCAGCCCACTCCACCAGCCCTTTTTCAAACAGACCGCCGAGTGCCATCAGCATCAGACTGACTGTACAGTTGCCGCCAACATAGGTCTTAACACCCTTAGCGATACCGTCGGTAATCACGTTTTTGTTGACCGGATCGAGAACGATAATGGCATCATCCGCCATGCGCAGCGAAGAAGCTGCATCAATCCAGTAGCCTTCCCAGCCCGCTGCACGCAACTTCGGGTAAACTTCTTTAGTGTAATCACCGCCCTGACAGGTAATGACCACATCCAGCGCCTTCAGTGCATCAATATCGAATGCATCTTCCAGCAGTCCACAGTCCTTACCGGCAAACTGTGGCGCTGCTTTGCCTTTCTGCGAGGTGGTAAAAAATACCGGCTCGATCAGGTCAAAATCACCTTCATCCTGCATACGCTGCATCAGCACGGAACCTACCATGCCGCGCCAGCCTACAAGACCTACTTTCTGCATTGCCATAATTAAACCTCTTACAGGGCAGCAACCACTGCCTCACCCATTGCTTCTGTACTTACTTTTGTCATGCCTTCGGAGAAGATGTCTCCGGTACGCAGTCCGCTGTCCAGCACCTTGCTGACCGCAGCTTCGATTGCGTCCGCCGCTTCACCGGCATTCAGTGAATAACGCAGCATCATAGCGGCTGACAGAATAGTTGCCAGAGGGTTGGCAATTCCCTGACCTGCGATGTCCGGCGCAGAGCCGTGACATGGCTCGTACATACCTTTGTTATTCACATCCAGCGATGCAGAAGGCAGCATACCAATAGAGCCGGTCAGCATAGCGGCCGCATCCGACAGAATATCGCCGAACATGTTGCCGGTAACCATCACATCAAACTGCTTAGGTGCACGCACCAGCTGCATAGCCGCGTTATCAACGTACATGTGCGACAGTTCTACCTCAGGGTATTCTTTGCCCACTTCTTCCATGATTTCGCGCCACAATACGGTCACTTCCAGGACGTTGGCTTTATCGACAGAGCACAGCTTCTTGTTGCGCTTCATGGCAGATTCAAACGCGACTTTGGCGATGCGCTTGATTTCAGATTCACTGTAAACGTAGGTGTTATAGCCTTCACGCTCGCCGTTCTCCAGCGTACGGATACCACGCGGCTCACCGAAGTAGATACCGCCAGTCAGTTCACGCACGATCAGGATATCCAGACCAGAAACGATTTCAGGCTTCAGGGAAGACGCATCCGCCAGCTGCGGATACAGAATCGCCGGACGCAGGTTACCGAACAGACCCAGCTGCTTACGGATACCCAGCAGACCCATTTCAGGGCGCAGGTCCCGGTTGTCCAGTTTGTCCCATTTAGGACCACCCACCGCACCCAGCAGAATGGCATCCGCGGCTTTGGCTTTGGTAATGGTCTCTTCCGGCAGCGGAGAGCCCGTTTCGTCGTAAGCAGAACCACCCACCAGACCTTCCACCAGCTCCAGGTCCAGAGAGAATTTTTCATTGACGGTGTTCAGCACCTTAACGGCTTCGGCAACAATTTCAGGACCGATACCATCACCTGGCAGAATCAGAATATTTTTACTCATTACTTAAATCTCTGTCGTCAGAATATTTATGCAACAAAGCCGGGCAGCGCCCGGCTCGCTGTTAACCATTACATTCAGGCCTGAAACAACCAGGGCGCTGTCGCGCGGCGTTTTTCTTCGTAGGTTTTAATGTCATCCGCATCCTGCAGAGTCAGACCAATATCGTCCAGACCGTTAAGCAGACAGTGCTTACGGAAGGCATCCACGTCGAACGGAATTTCACTGCCATCCGGCTTACGGATTACCTGTGCTTCCAGATCAACCGTCAGCTCGTAACCTTCGTTAGCCGCTACTTCCTTAAACAGATCGTCGACGGTTTTTTCGTCGAGCACGATCGGTAACAGACCGTTTTTGAAACTGTTATTGAAGAAGATATCCGCATAGCTCGGCGCGATAATGGTACGGAAACCGAAGTCTTCCAGTGCCCATGGCGCGTGCTCACGGCTGGAACCACAGCCAAAGTTTTCCCGCGCCAGCAGCACAGAAGCGCCCTGATAGCGTGGTTTATTCAGCACGAAATCCGGGTTCAGCGGGCGACCGGAGTTATCCGCATCCGGCTGACCTTCATCCAGATAACGCAGCTCATCGAACAGGTTCGGGCCAAAACCTGAACGTTTGATCGACTTCAGGAACTGCTTGGGAATGATCATATCGGTATCGATATTCGGGCGATCCATCGGAGCCACGATACCTGTGTGTACGGTAAATGGTTTCATGTTCTGCTCCTGTTAAAGTTCACGCACGTCAACGAAGTGACCGGCAATCGCCGCCGCTGCAGCCATGGCAGGGCTCACCAGATGGGTACGGCCACCGTAGCCCTGACGACCTTCGAAGTTACGGTTCGAGGTAGACGCACAATGCTCACCGTTGCCCAGTTTGTCGGCGTTCATGGCCAGACACATGGAACAACCTGGCTCGCGCCATTCAAAACCGGCTTCAACAAAGATCTTATCCAGACCTTCTGCTTCTGCCTGCTCTTTCACCAGACCGGAACCCGGTACAACCAGAGCCTGCTTCACTGTGGCAGATACCGTACGACCTTTAGCGACTTCCGCCGCCGCGCGTAAGTCTTCAATGCGCGAGTTAGTGCAGGAACCGATAAACACGCGATCCAGATTAATGTCGGTAATTTTCTGACCGGCTTCCAGACCCATGTACTCATAAGCGCGGGTAAAGGCAGAACGTTCAACGTCATCTGCTGCGTCGTCCAGTGTTGGTACTGTGCCATCAATGGTGGTCACCATTTCCGGAGACGTACCCCAGGTCACCTGTGGTTTGATGTCTTCAGCACGGATCTCCACGACTTTGTCGAATACTGCATCATCGTCAGAAACCAGATCTTTCCACGCTGCCAGCGCCATATCCCACTGCTCGCCTTTTGGCGCGTATGGGCGGCCCTTTACGTATTCGGCGGTTTTCTCGTCGAACGCCACCATACCCACACGGGCACCGGCTTCGATAGCCATGTTACACATGGTCATACGGGCTTCCATGCTCAGAGAGCGGATCGCAGAACCACCGAATTCCATCGCCGTACCGTTACCACCGGCAGTACCGATCACACCAATCACGTGCAATACAACGTCTTTACCGGTAATGCCTTTACCCAGTTCACCGTCAACACGGATCAATAGGTTTTTCATTTTGCGCTGGATCAGGCATTGAGTAGCCAGTACGTGCTCAACCTCAGAGGTACCGATACCGTGGGCCAGTGCAGCAAAAGCACCGTGGGTTGCGGTATGGGAGTCACCACATACAACCGTCATACCCGGCAGAGTCGCACCCTGCTCCGGACCAACCACGTGCACAATGCCCTGACGTTTGTCGGCCATTTTGAATTCGGTAATACCAAAAGCGTCGCAGTTCTCATCCAGGGTTTTTACCTGAATACGGGATACCGGATCTTTAATACCGTCGATACCGGCCTCACGCTCACCTTTATCAGTGGAGACGTTGTGATCCGGTGTCGCCAGATTGGCATCCAGACGCCATGGTTGGCGGCCTGCGATACGCAGACCTTCAAATGCCTGTGGAGACGTTACTTCGTGCAGCAGCTGACGATCGATGTAAATTAACGCCGTGCCGTCTTCACGCTCTTTAACTACGTGTTGTTCCCAGAGTTTGTCGTACAGGGTTTTCCCAGCCATAGGGAGATCCTCTTTTTAATCAATCTCATCAAGTTGCTTAAGGATACGCTTTCTGCTAAACAACTTAAATTCATATTTCTACTGAATTAAATTCTGATCTGGAATACATAATGGACACACAGGGCCTTAAGGCTTTTCTTGCGGTAGCGGAACAGCAATCCTTTTCAGCTGCCGGAGAGCAGTTGCACCTCACCCAGTCGGCTGTGAGCAAACGCATTCAGCAACTGGAACAGCAACTCAACACCCTGCTGTTTGATCGCCACAACCGCACCGTCAGCCTGACCGAGGCGGGCTTTTCCCTGCTGCCGAAAGCAAGGCAGATTCTTGATCTGGTGGCCGATACCGAATTGCAGCTGATGAATTTAGATGGCGAAGTCTCCGGTCTGCTGTCCATGGCCACCAGCCATCATATTGGTCTGCACCGCCTGCCGCCGGTATTGCGCCAATTCACCGCACGCTATCCCCACGCCCAGCTGAACCTGAGTTTTATGGGATCAGAGCGGGCTTATCAGGCCGTCAGCATGCGTCAGGTAGAACTGGCCCTGACCACTCTGGATCAGGATCACGAAATACCAGAGATTATCGAAACTATGCCCCTGTGGCAGGATGAAATGATCTGCGTGTGCGGCCCGGATCACCCACTGACCGGCAAAAATAAAGTCAGCCTGGCAGATCTGGCTGAGGTGCCTGCCATCCTGCCGCAGCCGGACACCATCACTTTCAAACTGATTGATCAGGTCTTTACCCGCAACGGCTTACTACTCAATGCGCCCATGCCAACCAACTTCCTCGAGACCATCAAGATGATGGTGTCTGTAGGCATTGGCTGGAGCCTGCTGCCTGCCAGCATGCTGGATAAACAACTACATCAGCTTGATTGGCCTGCGGAACCTGTCACCCGCCAACTGGGTCTGATCCACCTGAAAAAACGCACCCTGAGCAATGCAGCTTCGGCGCTGATCGGTATTCTGAAACAGGAATAATCTGTTGCCTGCTTGATCCAGAACAAACCGTATCGGTACTGACAGGACTAATGTTAGTCTCATCAGGGTGCTATCAGGTAAACCGGCCAGCAGACCGGAGCCGACCGCAGGACCCGACCAATAAACGACGCAAGGAAATCAGCATGCTCGACATCAATCACATTCTCGTTGTACTGGATAAAGAACACCCGGAACAGGTGGCTCTTGATCGGGCGATCTGGCTGGCCAAATCGCTGGACGCCGACCTCACACTGCTGACCTCTGTTTACGAACCCTACTGTGAAAGCAACTCTTCGCTTGATGCAGAAACCCGCTCGCGCATAAAAGCCTCGCTGATCAGCAAAGCAGAAGAATGGCTTGGCAGCTTTATCGAAGAAGCAGCGGATCTCAGTGTGCGCACTGAAGTGCACTGGCAGAAGCATCTGCACGACGCCGTCACCGAAGCTATCAACAAACAGGCTTATGATCTGGTTATTAAAGGTACCCTGCAGCACGGCATCATGGACCGCATCTTCACCCACACTGACTGGAACCTGTTGCGTCATTGCCCGGCGCCGGTGATGCTGGTTAAAAATGCTGCGCCATGGAAAAACAACCGTGTTGTTGCCGCGATTGATGCAACATCGGCAGACGATGGCCACCAGCTGATCAACGATAATATTCTGTCTTATGCCGAGCATTTATCCGATCATTTTTCCACCGACCTGCACATGGTGAACTCATACCCGCTGGTATCCGTCGCCTTCGCTATGGTACCGGAGGTCACGGCGCCGGATAATATTCAGCAATACATCACCGAACAGCACGATGAATCCTGCAAACAATGGGCGAAAAAATACAACATTTCTGAAGACCACATTCATATTGGTGAAGGTGATGCCGATACAGTGATCGCCAATATCTGTGAAAAAATCGAAGCTGATGTACTGGTGATAGGCACCGTAGGCCGCGAAGGTCTTTCCGGCGTTCTGATCGGCAATACTGCGGAACTGGTGGTCGACAAGGTAGATTGCGATATCATCGTTATCAAACCGTCCGACGGCGTTGCGCCGGATGCTGACTGATACAATCAGATCCGCGAAAAAAATACGATCAGCTCTGCAATAAAAATACGCTGAATGTTTAAATATGGAGGCCCGGTTTATACCGGGCTTTTTTCTATGAAACAGTTAACTCTGATTTATCACGCTCCTTCGCCTAACACCCAGGCGTTAGTGACCGCCTGTCAGCGCGGCTTTAACAGCGCACAATGTGAACATACCGGATTCCAGGCTCTGCATTGCAGCCAGGCAACCGACCAGACAACACTATCCGTGGACGCCATCATTCTGCTGACACCGGAAAATCTGGGTTATATGAGCGGCGCACTGAAAGACTATTTTGATCGTATTTATTACCCCTGCCTGGAAAAAACACAGGGAAAACCCTGTGCGGCTATTATCCGCGCCGGACACGACGGCACAGGCACACAACGCGCACTGCAGACCATAACCACAGGGTTACGCTGGCGCTGGGTTCAGGAAGCAATCATTTTAAAAGGTGAATGGCAGGAAGATTTTCTGCAGCAATGCGAAGAGTTAACCGCCGCCATGGCAGCCGCACTGGATGCCGGAATTATCTGATTCAGCGCACTCTTTGCAATCGGCATAGCCTGAACAAAGCCAGATCAGCAAACAGAAAACAGAAATAAAAAACCGCAGAAAAACGGAAATAAAAAAGCAGGTATCGCTACCTGCTTTTTACTGCATAAAAAACTCATAGAGAAATTATTGACGGAGCCCCTTAGAGGCAAGAATACCTTCAATCTCGCCCAGACAGGACGGATCATCAATGGTCGATGGCGTCTGGTATTCTTCGCTATTGGCAATATTGCGCAGCACTTTACGCAGAATTTTACCTGAGCGGGTTTTCGGCAGACGTTTAACAATCACTGCATCACGGAAGCTGGCGACAGCGCCAATCTGATCACGTACACGCTGAATAATCTCAGCTTTCAGCTGTTCTTCATCAACGTCCACACCATCTTTCAGCAGCACCAGACCCAGAGGTTCTTCGCCTTTCAGATCACTGTGACGACCGATCACCGCACATTCAGCGACGGCCTCATGGCCGGCAACCACTTCTTCCATTTCACCAGTCGACAGACGGTGGCCGGCAACGTTAATAATGTCGTCGGTACGGCCCATCACAAACAGATAGTTATCTTCATCCAGAAGACCGCCATCACCACTCACGTAGTAACCATCAAATGTCGTCAGATAGCCATCAACAAAGCGGTCATGATTACCCCAGATGGTTGGCAGACAGCCCGGTGGCAACGGCAGTTTAATGGCAATACTGCCCTGCTCGTTAGCACCCACCGGCTTACCGGAGGGATCGAGAATCTGTACGTTATAGCCAGGCGAAGGACGGGTTACAGAACCTGCTTTTACCCGCGCCGGTTCAAGGCCCATGTGGTTACCGGCAATGGCCCAACCAGTTTCGGTCTGCCACCAGTGGTCAACCACAGGACGTTTAATTTTCTGCACAACCCAATCATAGGTCGGCGGATCAAGACGCTCACCGGCCATAAAGATGGTTTTCAGTTTACTCAGATCGTACTGTTCAGACAGTTTACATTCCGGATCTTCTTTACGGATCGCACGGAAAGCTGTCGGTGCAGCAAACAGACCTTTAACCCCGTACTCTTCGCACACCCGCCAGAAGGCGCCGGCATCAGGTGTACGCACTGGCTTGCCCTCATAAAAGACTGTGGTACAGCCAGCCAGCAAAGGGGCATAAACGATATAAGAGTGGCCAACCACCCAGCCAACATCGGAAGCCGCCCAGAACACGTCGCCCGGCTGCATGTCGTAAACCACATCCATGGAATAACTCATGGCTACTGCGTGTCCGCCATTGTCGCGCACAACGCCTTTGGGCTTACCTGTGGTACCTGAAGTGTACAGTACATACAGAGGGTCCAGTGCATTCACTGGTGTGCAGTCCGCAGGCTGAGTAGTGGCAATGGTTTTTTCCCAATCCAGATCACGCCCTGCGGTCAGTTCACAGGTTTTGGTTTCACGCTGATAAATCAGGCAGCGACCGACTTTATGTTTCGCCAGCTTAATGGCTTCATCCAGGATCGGTTTATATTCAATAACCCGTTCAATTTCGATACCGCAGGACGCGGACATAATGACTTTTGGCTCGGCATCATCAATACGGATAGCCAGCTCATGGGGCGCAAAGCCACCGAATACAACGGAATGCACGGCACCCAGACGGGCACAGGCCAGCATGGCAATGGCTGCTTCCGGAATCATTGGCATATACACAATGACACGGTCACCTTTTTCTACGCCCTGATCTTTCAGCATACCGGCAGTAAGAGCCACGGCTTCGGTCAGCTGAGAATAGGTATAGGTACGCTTGCTGCCGGTAACAGGTGAATCATAAATAAGTGCCAGCTGATCACCGCGACCGTTCAGAACGTGGTAATCCAGCGCCAGATAGGCCGTATTCAGTTCACCATCAACAAACCAGCGGTCGATGCCATTTTCATCTTTCGCCAGAATTTTTCCGGGTTCCTTAAACCACTGAATACGTTGTGATTGTTTTTTCCAGAAGGCTTCAGGCTGCTCAATTGAAGCCTTATATTCCTGTTGGTAAGTCATGCTAGCGTTCCCCGTTATTTAACAGATACACCTTAGGGGAAATACGGTTACAGCGACTATTCGACCAAGGGTGATACTCCACTAAGGTCTAGCATTTTTACCGCCAGTAAAACCCGCAAACAGGGTGAAACGGTGCCGCAACGTAAATAAAGGAAATGAATATTAAGCAGCAAACCATCCACTCAGACCATCCATTAATACATTGCTGTTTAATAAACAAACGCGGTCCGGCCCAACCTGTTTTTAATTTACCTTTAATCAACAGCAAAGGCTGTTCAGTCTGCAACCGACCAAAGCCTGCGTGTCATATCTGCGGCACTTATTTCCGCGCAGCCACTTCGGTTCTGGCCAGACCAGAGAGAACTGAAGTCGCCTTTGCCCTGCGCTTCAGCGGCCTGCTTCAGTGGCCCCAGCAATCCGTAAGCGTATGGAAATGGTGCAACGTCGGCACAGATATCCCCCAGTTCCAGCATCAGACGATTACGAATGCCACGCGCCGGGCGCCCGGAAAAAACATTGGTCAGCGCCGTCACAGCGTTTAAGTCTTTTAATTGCTGGCGATGCACAGTGGAGGTTTTCGCCTCATCACACAACAGATAAGCGGTGCCTGCCTGTACCGCCACAGCACCCAGCGACAGGGCTGCCTGCACATCGGCAGCGCAGCCAATACCACCAGCGGCAATGACCGGCACATCGAGTTTATTAACCAGGAGAGACACCAGCGCCAGCGTGCCACTTTGCGTGGCAAGATCATCGGTCAGAAACATGCCCCGGTGGCCACCGGCTTCATAGCCCTGGGCAATAACCATATCGGCACCATTAGCCTGCAGCCACACGCCTTCTTCCAGCGTGGTCGCAGTAGACAATATCAGACAGCCAATATTTTTCAGGCGCTCGACCAACGCGGCCTGTGGCAGGCCAAAATGAAAGCTCACCACCTCCGGACGCAGCCGTTCAACCACATCAGCCATAGCGTCATCATAAGGCAGTCTTAATGCGCCACTGCTGGAAGGTTGAATCCCTGCCTCGTCGTAAAAACCTGTGAGACATTCCTGCCAGCGCTGCATCACGTCCTCTGTGGGTTCGCTCATGCGGTGACAGAAAAAATTAAGATTTACCGGGGCGCTGGTTGTATTGCGGAAGGCTGCTACTTCAGCTTCCACCTGTTCGGCACTGAGCATACCGCAGGGGATCGAACCCAGCCCACCGGCGGCAGATACAGCAGCAGCCATGCGCCAGTCCTGAACGCCAGCCATTGGCGCCTGAATAAGGGGAATGTCCATTGGCAACAGTCGCGGCAATTCGTCAGTCATGGCAGTGCCACCTCGATAGCGTGCAGAAAGGAATCCTCACTATACCCGCTCTGGCAATTCAGCGGGATTATTCCCGCACTTCACCCAACCTATAGACCCCCAACCTA
>NZ_DJIO01000009.1:17315-27963 GCF_002433655.1 Thalassolituus sp. UBA6592
CAACCTATAGACCCCCAACCTATAAACACCCAGCAGACAGACACCCATTAGACAGACGCCCAGCTGAAAACACCGCCGCACTTAGACTGGCCACCCTCTTCACAGCTTCTATCCGCAATGCGTTGTTAAGCGGCGAAGCCGCAAGCATTCAGTATCGGCCACAAATAAAAAATGCCAGCCAGAGCACGTGCCCTGGCTGGCATTTTTTATGTCACATATCTGCGCCTGTAAGCCGACCGGCGGCCGGTCAGTAGGTGGACGGATTCTCAGGAGAATACCTTTCAGCGCGCTTGTCTTCATAAGAACCGTCAGCGGCTGTACGTCGGGATGACGACGTAAACATAGCAAACAGAATCATAAAAGATGGGAAAAAATGCATATACCTTCTCCGCGAAGAAAATCGTTATCGGAAGCATCCGCTATCTGATTCATCATTACACACAGAAGTATCGGCTATACGCATAAGCCTATAACTTACAACCTATAACCCAGAACACACAACACTTAAGCAGCAGCCGTAACAACTACCTTTCTGACGGCTGACTGTGAGAAACGACTGACCAGAACCGGACAGCGGCGCCATAGTATGCTGGCGCAAAAAAGAAAAACAGGGGGAAATCTGGAATATATTTTTTCTTCGCCCCATTGCCTTTCAGCCGAATTTCAGAACGAAGAGAAACGTTCGCTAACACCCGTCGTGAACATGGCAGTGAAATGAAAAAACGCCGCAAAAAGCGGCGTTTTTTCATCTATTGAGCAGTCATTGCTGATGGCTTACAAACCTGCCGCCAACTCACTGGCCAGCTTAATGGCGCGTTTTGCGTCAAGTTCTCCGGCAAATTCTGCGCCGCCAACAAGATTCAGATTAAAGGTTTTGCTTTCATCATCCTTCAGCGATTCATACAACTCGTTTACCGACACCTGACCGGTACACAGCACGATATTATCGGCTTCGATCACGCGCTGAGTCGACTCTTCACCTTTGGTGATGGTGATGTGCAGACCCTGCTCGTCAATTTTATCGTACGACACACCACTGATCTGCTCTACGCCTTTCATCTTCATCATGGCACGGTGAACCCAACCTGTGGTTTTGTTCAGTCCCTTACCCTGGGAAGACTGTTTACGCTGCATCATCACTACTTTGCGCGGAGAGCCGTGGATTTCCGGCTTCATCAGACCGCCGCGGGTGGAGTTGCTGATATCCACGCCCCACTCTTTCATCCACGCGTCTTTATTCAGAGTGGTCGATTCACCTTCGTGGGTCAGGTATTCACTGATATCGAAACCAATACCGCCGGCACCCATCACCGCTACGTTTTTACCCAGTTGCAGCTCTTTATCCAGCACTTCCTGGTACGTCAGAACCTTATCGCTTTCCACACCCGGAACAGACGGCACACGTGGCTCAACACCAGTTGCCACCACAACCTCGTCAAACCCGGCCTGTTTCAGCTCGTCCACCGTCACTTTGTGATTCAGTTTCAGATGAATGCCGTGTTTTTTGATCATCGCGTTGAAGTAGCGAATGGTTTCCTTGAATTCTTCTTTGCCCGGAATTTTGGAGGCATAGTTAAACTGACCACCGATTTCGCCACGACCTTCGAACAGCGTCACGTTGTGACCACGTTCTGCTGCAACCGTGGCACAGGCCAGACCCGCAGGACCGGCACCGACCACCGCCACTTTCTTCGGCTGAGCGACACGCCGATAAATCAGGTTGGTTTCATTACAGGCGCGCGGATTCACCAGACAGGAGGCGCGCTTGTTTTCAAAGGTGTGATCGAGACACGCCTGGTTACAGGCGATACAGGTGTTGATCTCATCGGCACGGTCTTCTTCGACTTTCTTAACCCAGTAAGGGTCCGCGAGCAGCGGACGTGCCATAGATACCATGTCGGCTTTACCTGCAGACAGAATGTCTTCTGCGGTGTCCGGCATATTGATACGGTTAGAAGCCACCACGGGAACATTGACCGCCGCTTTTACTTTCGCCGTCACGTCAACGAAGGCCGCACGCGGAACCGAGGTAACGATGGTTGGCACACGGGCTTCGTGCCAGCCGATACCGGTATTGATCAGGGTGACGCCGGCTTTTTCCAGCTCTTTCGCCAGAATCAGCACTTCTTCCATATCGGAGGCTTCTTCCACCAGGTCCAGCATCGACAGGCGGAACATGATGATGAAGTTTTCACCCACGGTTTTACGCATCTTACGCACCACTTCCAGCGGGAAGCGGATACGGTTTTCGTAGGAACCACCCCATTCGTCAGTACGCTGGTTTGTACGTTTGTTGATCATCTGGGTGATAAAGTAGCCCTCAGACCCCATGACTTCTACACCGTCGTAACCGGCTTTCTGTGCCAGCTTCGCCGCACGGGCATACTGATCGATGGTTTTATAGATTTCTTTATTGCTCAGCTCTTTCGGCTTGAACGGGTTGATCGGCGCCTGAATAGCCGATGGTGCTACGTTTAATGGGGTGTAACCGTAACGGCCGGCGTGCAGAATCTGCAGCAGAATTTTTGAACCATTGTCATGTACTGCAGTGGTTACTTTCTTATGAAAAGGCACCTGCCAGCTGCTCATCATTTTAGAACCGAACGGCAGCAGATCACCGCGACGGTTAGGTGAGAAACCGCCGGTTACCAGCAAACCAACGCCGCCGCGGGCACGTTCAGCAAAGTATTCGGCAAGCTCACTGAAGTGCCATGGACGATCCTCCAGACCGGTATGCATGGAACCCATCATCACGCGGTTTTTCAGGGTGGTAAAACCGAGATCCAGCGGTTGCAGGATATGGGAATACTTGCTCATCTTGTTGCCTCACGCTTGTTGTCATTATTCAGGCCAGAATGTAACGGCCTGCAGTCAGCGGGGTTATTGTGCTGACTATTATTGTTACCCAGTTTACCCGCACTCACGGACAGGTAAATGACCAAACATCGCATTAAAGTAATCAACACTAACAAACAAACTCACCAAATGTGGATGTAACGACAGCGTAACTCCCGCAGAGGTACCAATCTGCAACGAATGCTCCTTGTTGCCTGCAAGCTGTCGCCTATGCTCTCTCAATAAAGTCCCGCGGAGCGCGCACCATGTTCTTCAAACGTAAAATCAAGGCAACAGACAACCAGCCCACTGCGACTGACGATCAATATTCTGCCGCCATCTATGAGGCCATAAACCGCTCACGCGCACGCGTTGAATTTGACCTGCAGGGCAACGTTCTTGCCGCCAACGAAAACTTTCTGGCACTGATGGGTTACAGCAAGGAAGATCTGGCACACCTGCGTCATCAGGATCTGTGTTCCGCCGAAACACTTGCATCTCCGGCCTATACCGACCTGTGGAGCAAACTCAGACACGGGGAATTCGTCACCAATCAATTCAGCCGACTGCGCAAAGACGGTAGCCGGGTCTGGCTGGAAGCTACCTACAATCCGGTATTCGATGAGTCTGGTGCCGTGGTAAAAGTGGTCAAATTTGCCACCAACATCACCGCCCGGGTCGCCGAAATTGAGCGGGTGCGCAGCCGTATGAGAGCAATAGAACGATCCAACGCTGTGATTGAATTTGATCTGGACGGCAATATCGTCACTGCCAATGACAATTTCACCACCACTGTGGGTTATCAGCTGAGCGACATCACCGGCAAACACCATCGCATTTTCTGCG
This sequence comes from Thalassolituus sp. UBA6592, assembly GCF_002433655.1. Taxonomy (NCBI): domain Bacteria; kingdom Pseudomonadati; phylum Pseudomonadota; class Gammaproteobacteria; order Oceanospirillales; family Oceanospirillaceae; genus Thalassolituus; species Thalassolituus sp. UBA6592. Next base: position 20,997 of record NZ_DJIO01000009.1, read on the forward strand.
AACCGGAATTCGCAGAGTCTGATGAATACCGCCAATTCTGGCAACGGCTGAAAAAAGGAGAATTTGTCTCTGGCCGCTTCAAACGCTTAACCAAAAGCGGCGATATCGTCTGGCTGGAAGCTTCCTATAATCCGCTGTTCGATGCTGACGGGAAACTGACAGGCTTTATCAAGTTTGCCACCAACATCACCGCTGCCGTCCTGCAGGCGGAACAGGAAGCCAGCAATGCTATGCGCGCCCTGGAACTGACCCGGGAAACTCAGGAAACCGCCGCCACCGGCACCGTGGTGATCCAGAATGCCGGTGAAGAAATGCGCAAAGTATCAGAAGCGGTGGCCGATACGGCTGCCAACATTACCGATCTCGGTACGCAGTCTGAACGCATCACCTCCATCGTCAACACCATTGGCGGCATTGCCGAGCAGACCAATCTGCTGGCTCTCAATGCGGCAATTGAAGCCGCCAGGGCCGGAGATCAGGGGCGTGGATTTGCGGTGGTTGCCGATGAGGTACGTAAGCTCGCCGGACGCACCAGCGAATCAACCAGCGAAATTTCAGAAATGATCACCCGGATTCAGAAGGGAACCGAACAGGCAATCATCAGCATGGAGCGGTGTCAGGACCAGACCAGCCGGGGCATGAAGCTGGCAGCAAAAGCCGGGGAAGTGATTATTCAGATCCGTAACAGTACGGATGAAGCGCTGGAAGCCGTCAGTATCTTCAGCAACGACCTGAAAAACTGAGGCTTCCGCTGACGGATTGTTATTCGTCAGAAATCTGGATAACCGGTGCAGCAGTGGCCTGCTGATTCTGTTTCAGCAGCGCAACCGCCATATTGCGTGCCGCATGACGGTACATCATGGAAACTTCTGAGCAGTCGTCAGCAGCGACTACCGGAGTGCCCTCATCGGCCATTTCCCGGATGTATTTAGACAAAGGCAGCGAACCCAGAACCCGGGTGTTGTAAGTTGTCGCCAGTCGTTCAGCGCCATCCTCACCAAAAATATGTTCGGCATGACCACACTGCGAACAGATGTGCATACTCATGTTTTCAATCATGCCCAGTACCGGAATATTCACCTTACGGAACATTTCCACACCCTTCTTCGCATCGGCGATGGCAATATCCTGCGGCGTTGTCACGACTACAGAGCCGGATACCGGAAACTTCTGACTCAGCGTCAGCTGAATATCACCCGTGCCTGGCGGCATATCGATGATCAGATAATCCAGTTCACCCCATTGAGTCTGGGTCATAATCTGCATTAACGCGCCGGCCACCATAGGGCCACGCCAGACCATCGGCGTGCTCTCAGTAACCAGATAGGCCATCGACATACTCTTGATGCCATGAGCTTCAATCGGCACGAACCACTTATTATCAATGGTCTCAGGGTGGGTACCATCCGCAATACCCAGCATAATGCCCTGACTTGGGCCGTAGATATCAGCATCCAGCAGCCCCACTTTGGCCCCATCTTTCGCCAGTGCTATTGCCAGGTTCACGGAGGTGGTCGATTTGCCCACACCGCCCTTGCCAGAGGCAATGGCAATGATATTTTTAACTGCCGAAATGGCTTCCAGCTCACTCTGGTGACGGGCAGCAACGACCTCCCAGTCGATGTTCACTTTCGCCGATGAGCAGCCATCAATGTTTTCCAGTGCCGTCTGCAGCATCTGCGCAACACCGTCTTTGAGATATTCCGATGGGTATTCCATATGAATATCGGCTTCGATGTGGCTGCCTTCAACACGGATATCCCGTACACAGCCCGCTGCAATGAGATCGCTTTCGAGATAAGGGTCGGTGTAGGCAGACAGCGCGGCTTCCGCCTGAGCACGGGTAATTTGGGTCACATCAGCACCTTAGGAACAAATAGAAAAGAATTAATAATCTGAGCCGGATTTTACCGCCTCGCTGTGGAATTACCACAGACAAGCCGCAGGGTTATACGCTGCCGTCGCTGTTGAACAAGTCGCGATAGGGACCAGCAGGTTCCTCAAAGCGAAGGTCAGCTCCTGCGTCAGAGGAATTCATGCATTCCAGGGCAAGCAGCGATTGCTTGCGCTCAAGCCCCCAGCGATAGCCCGCCAGCGCGCCATTGGTCGCAATCACGCGATGACATGGAACCACAACAGCCAGTGGGTTAGCACCACAGGCAGCGGCTACCGCCCGGCTTGCTGCCGGTCGGCCCAGCGCCTCAGCCACCTGTTTATAGGAACGGGTTTCACCGGCAGGAATCGCGGCCAATTGCTGCCACACGCATTGCTGGAAATCCGTCCCGGCGGGGACACACTGAATACCGGCCGACTGCAGCGATTGCCGGCAATCGGAGGGCGAAGCCAGTGCCTGCTGCAGGGTAACAGCAACAGGGGTTCCTGTTACTTTTCGTGCAGGTGCCAGCGCTATTGCTGGTCGTGCCGGTGCTTGTGCTATTGCTGCTCGTGCCTGTGTTTGTATTTGTGCCTGCACTTCCGTTTCTGCGAGTGTGACGGATAAGAAATGCTGCGGCCAGAAGGCACGGATTTCTTCCATTGCCTGGGCCCGGCTCTCGACAAAACACACCTTCAGCAACTGTGTTTCAGCGCCAGCCTGCACCCAGCACGCCAGCAGCGTACCGTAGGTCTGTGGCAGTATCGCTGCCTGATATTGCCGGATTGCCATCTGAGCTTCACCTGCGGGCGGTTAACGGACCCGAAACGGGCCGGAAGGTGTCAGTGTGTCACACGCAGAGCCTGTTCAACATCAATACCGATAAAGATGACGCCTGCAGGCTGATCCTTCGCCCCTATCCGCACAGCCGCTTTTACCTGAAACTGGTGCGTCGATTCGTCATACGCAATGGGCCCGAGATAAAAACCATCGTCGTCTTCTACGGCTGCGTTAAACGGCTCCTCATCGGCATGATAGTAGTCTGAGGTCGGCTGACTGTGCGCAACGCTCAGCCCTTTTGCTGAGGTAATAAAAATCTCTCCGATCCACTGCTGTGTTGACTGATGGATATTAATCAATTTCGCTGACAGAGAACGGCTACTGATTCTGTTGATCAGTTGCCTGCCCTGTTCAACATCTTTGCTCTGTTTTCCATCACTGTCTGGATTCATCGCATGGATCCAGCTCTGATCCTGCTTGCGGATATCCTCAGCACTCCAGCCACGCTGCTGCCTGTTAGCCTCTTGCAGCTGCTGCTGGATTTCTGACAGCGGCAGTTGTGGCAATACCGATGTTTCAATCCAGGATCTGAGCCTGTTTTTTTCTGCCAGATCCAGCATCATTGGCCGCGGCATACAATCGCTCACCAGGCGATTAAAATCAGACAGAAACGAAGGCCGTTCATCAAGAAACCGATGACTGAAATAAATCCCCAGCGGACGATAGCCGGAAAATACACTTTCAAAACGATCCTCAGCCAGATCCAGCTTGCGCAGACTGTTTTCCACTGCCTGCTTATCAAACAAAAAAGCATCAATGCGCCTGCTGCTTAACAGATACACCATCTGCTGAAGATCATTCACGACGATGGTCACCGGGTAGTTATTGGCCTGCAGCCATTCAACTTCATTACTGCCCCGAATAGCCGCGACCCTCAGCCGTCTGATATTTTTAATATCAGTACCGGTATTAATAAACCAGTACCATTTCTCCAGTGCCAGCGGACTGGACATGGTGGCAAAGCTATTCAGTTCCTTGGTTTCCGCAGCAGTAAAGATCCCGTCTGAAGTACCTTGTTTAAAGCTTTGCACCACTCGCACCCATGGCAACACATTGATGTCGTAGTCCTGACCGGTTTGCGCAAAAACACAGGATAGAATGGCGACCGAGCGCCCGGCCAGAATATCGCCCTGCATCGTCTGATATGGCGGATGCAATGCGGTCGTCAGCATCAGTGGCTCAGCACTGACACCTGTTGACAATGCATAAATTACAAGAAAATACAAAACACGTATCGGCACGTAAATCACCGCTTTTATTAGATTCCCGAAGTCTAACAGGCAGTGGTCTTTTAACCACTGACGGGTATCATTCTTTACAAATGACAAAAAGAAATTTCGACAGAAACTGAACGTCAGCCAGTAATATTCGCTTCATTGCACGCCGGAACATCCGGCACAGCAGCAAGCAGCGCCCGGGTATATTCGTGCTGAGGATTCTGCATAATGTCCGCCGTTGCTCCCTGCTCAACCAGGACGCCATTTTTCATAACGGCTAATTTATGAGCAATATGCGGAATAATGGATAAATCATGAGTGATAAATAAATAAGACAGCCCCATTTCCTGCTGCAGCTGATGCAACAACTCAAGCACCTGACCGCGGATAGAAACATCCAAAGCACTGGTAGGCTCATCACAGATAATCAGCTCTGGCTCAACGGCAATGGCACGGGCAATCGCCAGCCGCTGACGCTGCCCGCCGGAAAACTCATGAGAAAAACGATCCAGATGGCTGGCCTCAAGGCCAACTTTTTCCATTAACTGACACAAGGTGCTTTCGCGCTCGGCAGCATTCTTCTCAACACCCAGAGAAACCATCCCCTCCTCCAGAATCTCCCGAACACTCATGCGCGGATTCATTGAAGAAAACGGATCCTGAAAGATCACCTGTATTTTTTTTCGTAACGGGCGAAAGTTTTTTTGTGTTAACTGATCAATGCGCTGACCGGCGAAATAAATCTCTCCGGCGGCCAGAGGCTCCATGGACAGAATAGCTTTACCTGCGGTGGATTTGCCTGATCCGCTTTCGCCAACCAGAGCCAGTGTTTCACCACGGCCGATTTTCAGACTGATGCCATCAACCGCACGGGTATAACTGGCAATGCGCTGCAACACACCGCGACGCTGAGCGAACCAGACTTTAACATCCTTCAGCTCCAGCAAGGCATCACCATCGCCACTGCTGAGAAAATGCGTACGGTCCGGCAGAGAGTGAATCAGCATGCGGCTGTATTCGTGCTGCGGATCAGAGAAAAAGCGCCCCGCCGGCGATGCCTCCAGAATCTCGCCATGACGCATTATCACTACACTGTCGGCCATTTCAGCAACGACACCCATATCATGGGTAATCAGAAGAATCCCCAGCTGGCGACGATGGCGCAGCTCATTGAGCAGCTCCAGAATCTGTTTCTGAATGGTCACATCCAGTGCCGTCGTCGGTTCATCAGCAATCAGCAGATCCGGTTCACAGGCCAGCGCCATGGCAATCATCACCCGCTGTTTCTGACCACCGGATAACTGATGCGGATACCAGTCCAGACGCTGTTGCGGGTCCGGGATGCCTACTTCTGTTAACAGACTGATGATCTGTTGCTTCAACGCCGCCGCGCTCAGCTTTTTATGCAGATTGAGAACTTCACCAATCTGCTGGCCGACTGTCTGCACCGCGTTCAGGGCGCTTTGTGGCTCCTGAAACACCATAGCCACCTTCCTGCCGCGTACAGCATTCATACGGGCTTCGGTCAGGGCAAAAATATCCGTACCAGACAGAGTGACATGACCGCCACTGATCGCCAGCACATCGGGCAATAAGCGCATGATCGCCAGAGCCGTCAGGGATTTACCGGAACCACTTTCACCCACCAGAGCCAGCACTTCTCCGGCGTGAATATCGAACGAGATCTGATTCACCAGCCGTGTATCGACTGTTTTGCCCGCCTTGCCCAGCAGATCAACAGACAGTTCACGGACAGAGAGCAGAGGTTGATTATCAGTCATTGCGTTACACCTTCTGCATCAGCGGAATCTTGGATCAAATGCATCACGCACCCGATCTGAAAACAGGTTGGCGGCGAGCACCAGTGTAAACATCATCACAAAGGCTGCACTGACCGGCCACCAGACCACATCACCACGGGACAGCTCTGCCCGCGCTTCGTTAATCATGTTGCCCCAGCTGTTCATACTCGGATCGACGCCAACCCCGATGTAGGACAACACAGCCTCGGCCAGCACAAAACCACTGAAATCCAGCACCAAAGAAATAAGCACAATATGCATTACGTTGGGCAGAATATGACGGAAAATAGTACGCACATGGCTGACACCAAAAGTGTGTGCTGCCTGTACGTATTCGAGCTGGGAAACCTTCAGAGTTTCTGCGCGCAGTAACCGGCACAGACCGGTCCAACTGGTCATACCAAGAATGAAACACAGCGCCAGAAATTTAAAATCAGCCCGTACGGCCACCAGATTAAACTGATCAGCATGGGTTTCGATATAAACGTCGATCAGCAACACAGATGCTGCAATCAATAAAATACCCGGAATGGAATTCAGCGTGGTGTAAATATACTGCACCACATCATCCACCCAGCCTTTGAAATAGCCTGCACTGATACCCAGCACAATCGCCAGAGGCATGGTCAGCAGCGTCGCCAGAGTACCAATCAAAACGCCGGTGCGAACCGCTTTAATACTCTGATACATGATATCGCCACCGACTTTATCAGTACCAAACACATGGTAGACCTGACCCAGCATCAGCACCCAGCAGGACAATACAATCAATACCGTCAGTGTGGCATAAGCGGTTAGCCATGGAAAAGAATCCGAATGGCGCCCCTTAAGCCAATAGTGCGGTGCGATCAGCAGTGCCGACAAGAATAAAGCAACAAGCACAGCGTAAAAGCTGCGCTGGACAATATCTGCGGATTTTCCCTCTTCATTTTCGAGGTGCGCACCAGCAACTTTTAAGCGCGGATAATCGCGGTACACCTGCCCTTCGTCATCCTGCATGTTGATTTTGGAAAAAGAGTACAGCGACATCGGTTCTGAATAGGTCGTTTCATCACCGGCTTTCAAGCCATGCAACGCCAGGTCCAGTACACTGCGCACTTCCTGATCGTAATGCACGGCATCGGAACCTTCGACTTTTTCCAGTGCAACACGAAAATGCAGCGAATCCATCACAGCAATCGTCAGATAAAACAGGATAACGATAAAAGAAGCCATGCCGGTATGCGAAGAAAATA
>NZ_DJIO01000031.1:0-9179 GCF_002433655.1 Thalassolituus sp. UBA6592
TGCTGCTGTGCGGTCGTTTGTTGTTGTTGTTGTTGTTGTTGTTGTTGTTGTTGTTGTTGTTGTTGTTGTTGTTGTTGTTGTTGCGGAGCAGGGATATTGAGCAGCACGTCTTTGTGATGATCAAAGAATTTCTGTGCAAGTTTCACCGCTTTTACCACCGCACGGGGGGTAATGGTGGCGCCGGTAAACTGGTCAAAAATACCACCGTCTTTTTTTACTGCCCAACCGTCTTCGCCAACTTCCAGCAGATTTTTATCGTTGAATTCCAGCACCCAGTCGGACTTTTTCAGGTCGATTTTGTCGCCCAGTCCGGGGGTTTCGCGGTGTTCGGTGATACGCACGCCGGCAATGCTGCCATCGGCATGAATACCGACCAGTAATTTGATCTGAGTGGTATAGCCGTCCGGTGCAATCGCTGGCAGGATAACGGTGGTCACCTGGCCGTTATTGCGTGCCAGATAGATGCGGTCGTCGTCATCCAGAGGGCCAAGCAATTGCTGGTTAAAGCGCTGATCGATGGCCACAGTATCGGCCAGAATATCGTTGTCGTAGGTACCGGCAGGTACGATCTGGTTCAGTGCTTTGGCCTGAGCCAGACGGATATTATGTTCAATACGGTCGGCGGTGGTGACCTGAGCCAGCGCAATGGCGCCAGCGGTGACCAGAGCGAAAAGACCCAGGCCTACAGCGTTACGGCGAATGGATGCCAGTAATTCGTTCATCGTCTTTCCTCAGTCCTTTTCCGGCAGACCACGGCGGGCCTTTTCATGGCCGTAGCTGCGTGGCTGGGTGTAAGCGTCGATAAAAGGCGCGGCAAAATTCATCAGCAGTACGGCAAAAGCCACGGCATCGGGGTAGGAGCCCCAGGTACGGATCACGTAAATCAGAATGCCGACGCCTGCGCCATAAATCAGCTTGCCCAGCGGCGTGGTGGAGGCGGTCACCGGATCGGTGGCAATAAAGAATGCCCCGAGCATGGTTGCGCCACTGAGCAGGTGCAGATACAGCGGGGTGTACATATCTTCATCCCAGCCGAACACCAGCGAGCATACGCTCAGGCCAGCCAGCATGGCGACAGGAATATGCCAGGTAATGATGCGACGCCAGAGCAGGAACAGACCGCCGGCGAGGAAGGCAATGTTCATCCATTCCCAGCCGCCGTTGAGCCAGCCATTAAAGGTGTTTTCTGCCAGCACATCGTGGGCAGTACCTTTTACGATCAGATGCTTATAGGCATCCAGTGGCGTAGCGCCGGTAAAGGCATCCGCCAGTTCTTTATGGCCGGCAAAAATAATCTGCAGGGTATCGGCAAAGCTGGCTGTATCAGCGCCGGACATCTGGGATGACAGTGCCCAGCTGGTTGTCAGCTGTACCGGGAAAGACACCAGTACCAGCGCATAACCGACCATAGCCGGGTTAAACGGATTGTTGCCCATGCCGCCATAAAGCTGTTTGGAAAATACCACAGCAAAAGAGGTGGCGACCATGGTCACCCAGAACGGTGCGAACGGCGGTAATGCGAGACCGAGCAGCAGTCCTGTGACCAGTGCAGAGTTATCCTTCAGAAAAAACGACACCGGGCGTTTGCGGATTTTTACCACCAGGGCTTCACTGGCCAGCGCAGTAGCAATAGCCAGCACCAGATTAATTAACGTGCCCCAGCCAAAAAATGCCGTCATCACGGCAATGCCGGGAACGCAGGCGAGGGCAGCGGTAGCCATCACTTTGCTGGTGCTGTTCGGCCCATGCGTGTGGGGGGAAGAGAGAGTCAGCAAACCCATGGTCAGGAGGCCTCGTTTTCTGTGGCGGAAGCGGCGCTGGCGTTCAGTGCGGCCAGTTCCTGTTCCAGTTGTTGCAGTTTGTCCTGCTGTTTTTTCACGCCGCCAGCCAGTGCATCAACGGTATCAAGACCGTCGGCCACGGCCATATCGTGGCGCTCCTGCATTTTCGCTACCCGGTCTTTCTGGGCGAGAATTTTCTTTTCCAGCGCTTCGCTTTCAGCGCGTAATTCTTCAGCGGATTTCGCTGGCGCAGTGGCCTGATAGCTGTTTACAGGGGTTCCGTTGATTGCCGCATCGTAAGCGGCTTTGGCTTCATCAACGCGAACCTGCTGTTTGGCAATACCGTCTTCCAGTGCTGCAGTGTCTGAACCTTCAGCTTTCGCCTGTTCAAGACGTTTTTGTGCCGTTTCCAGACGGGCCTGTGCGGTTTCCCATTTGCGCTGCAGACGCTCAGGACTGTTCGGGTCGCCTTTGTCGGCAGCGGACGCTGCAGCCGGTGCTGACTGGGCCGCTTTCGCTGCTTTTTTCGCGGCTGCAATTTCTTTTACCAGCTCTTTGATTTTGTCCTGAGTCTTGGCCAGGGCGGCTTCAAATGCCGGGATTTTATCGGCCAGGCTGTCGTCGGCTCTGACCGCGTCCAGTTTTTCCTGGGTTTTGACTTTTGCCGTCTGAGCCGCGTCAAGTTTTTTCTGCAGTTTTTCCAGCTCTTCGTTGCCAGCACTACCAGCGCTATTACCAGAAACACCAGGGGCTGCAGTGGAATCAGCCGCAGCGGCTTTTTTCTCTTTCTGGGCGGCTTCTGCCGCAGCGGCGCGTGCTTTGCGACGTTCTTCTTTTTCCGCGTCTTCACGTTCTTTACGTGCCAGACGCTCTTCGTAACGCAGACGCGCTTTTTCTGATTTGGCGTGAGCTTCGCGTTCTTCGCGGATCGCGCCTTTGGCAAAACGGTAGTATTGCACCAGCGGAATATGGCTTGGGCAAACATAAGAACAGGCGCCGCATTCGATGCAGTCGAACAGGTTGTGCTGTTCGGCTTTATCGAATTCCTGACCTTTACTGAACCAGTAGAGCTGCTGTGGCAGGAGCTCTGCCGGGCAGGCTTCAGCGCACATACCGCAACGGATGCAGGCCATGGCGAAATCGTTGGTCGGCAGTTCTTTTTCTGTCGGCGTCAGCAGACAGTTGGTGGTTTTGATCACAGGTAAATCAGTGTGCGGCAGTGCAAAGCCCATCATCGGGCCGCCCATAATCACGCGCTCACGTTTCTGTGGCTGATAGCCTGCCAGATTGAGCAGGTGATTCACCGGGGTACCGATCAGAACCTCAAAATTGCCGGGATTTTTCACGCCGTCACCGGTCAGGGTGGTGATGCGTGAAATCAGCGGTTCACCAAATTCCACAGCGCGATAGATCGCGGCGGCGGTGCCGACGTTCTGACAGACAATGCCAAGCGAAGCCGGAATACCGCCGGACGGTACTTCTTCGCCGGTCAGAATTTTGATCAGCTGCTTTTCACCGCCGGACGGATACTTGGTCGGAATAGTCACCACATCAATATGGTGTTCTTCGTTAAGTTTTTTCAGCGCGCTGTTCAGCGCTTCTATGGCTTCCGGCTTATTGTCTTCAACGCCAATCAGGCAGCGTTTTGCGCCAATGATATGCAGCAGAATCTGTGCGCCATGAATGACTTCCTCAGCGCGCTCACGCATCAGCATATCGTCAGCGGTAATGTACGGCTCACATTCGGCGCCGTTGAGTATCAGGCTATGGATACTCTCAGGTTTTACACTCAGTTTAACGGCGCTTGGGAAGCCAGCGCCGCCCATACCGGCGATACCGCAGCTGCGGATATGGTCGGTCAGCTTACGTGGCTCGATATCGTCGAGGTCTGCGACGCCGAGAATATCGCGCAGACCTTTATGCCCGATCCACTGATCTTTGCCATCGGGCTCGATAACGATGCAGTTGTCCTGCAGGCCGGAGGCATGTGGTACTGGACGCGGTTCAATGGCGCTGATTTTTCCCGATGTAGGTGCGTGCAGTGGAACGCTGACAAAACCTTCGGCTGTGGCAATTAGCTGGCCTTTTAATACATGGTCGCCAACGCTGACGACAGGAACAGCGGGCGCGCCAATATGCTGATGCAGTGGCAGCACCAGTTGCGCAGGCAGAGGCGCAGGCTGAACCGCTTTGGCGGTGGATTGCTGCTTGTTTTCTGCCGGATGGATGCCGCCATGAAAGGTATGCAGGCGAATCAGATTGGTCATGCAGCATCTCCGGTCAGGGAACGGCGGTCGGTGGCGATCAGTTCCACGCCAGAAGTCGGAGCCTGCCAGTACCAGTTGCCTGTGTTGGTTTCCACCGGCAGCATATCGATGCAGTCGACCGGGCAGGGTTCTACACACAGATCACAGCCGGTGCATTCGTCGATGATTACCGTGTGCATCTGTTTCGCTGCGCCAAGGATGGCATCTACCGGACATGCCTGAATGCACTTAGTGCAGCCGATGCATTCGTCTTCGCGGATGCGGGCCACATGGGGTACGTCTTTCTCTTCACCGTGTTCACTGTCGAGTGGTTCAGGTTCTACTCCGAGCAGATCGGCCAGTGACTGAATGGTGCCTTCGCCACCGGGCGGGCATTTGTTGATTTTTTCACCGTCAGCGATGGCTTCGGCATAAGGCTTACAGCCGGGAAAGCCACACTGGCCGCATTGGGTTTGCGGCAGCAGGTTGTTGATCTGATCAACGATGGGGTTGCCTTCTACTTTGAAGCGCACGGCGGCAAAGCCCAGCAGGCCACCGAAAATGACGGAAAGTACGGCGAGAACGCCAATGGCAATGCCAATCGTCCAGAGTGCAGTTGTCATAGTGTCTCCTAAATACTGACCAGGCCGGTGAAACCGAGGAAGGCGAGAGACATAAGGCCGGCAGTCAGCATAGCAATGGCTGAGCCCTGAAACGGCTTGGGTACGTCGGCGACGGTAATGCGTTCACGCAGCGCAGCGAACAGCACCATAACCAGTGAGAAACCGACTGCGGCGCCAAAGCCATAGAGAATGGATTCAACAAAGGAGTTGTCGCGTTTGATGTTGAGCAGGGCGACACCCAGTACGGCACAGTTGGTGGTAATCAGTGGCAGGAAGATACCCAGAACGCGGTACAGCACCGGGCTGGTCTTGCGGATAGCCATCTCGGTAAAGCCCACCACCACTGCAATCACCATAATAAAGGCGATGGTTTTCAGATAGGTCAGGCCCAGCGGTTCGAGAATCAGGGTGTACACCAGATAACTGCACACGGATGCCAGCGTCAGCACAAACGTCGTGGCTGCGCCCATACCGATGGCGGTTTCCAGTTTATTGGACACTCCCATAAACGGGCACAGTCCGAGGAACTGTACCAGGACAAAGTTGTTGACCAGTATGGTGCTTACCAGAATCAGCAGGTATTCAGTCATTAATTAATGGCTCCGCAGGGCCGCCGGGGCACAGTCTGCCCAGTAAACAAAAAATGGCCGCGCATTATCCCAAATGATAGTTATTTCATACAAGAAGGTATGTTGGGGTTTTTAATTATCATTTGGAATAAGCTTAGTGATTGTTACGCCAGCAGGACATGTCACCTGATAAATAAGGCCGTCACGCTGCTGAAGCGCAAGAATAACGCGCCTTGCAGGGCTGACGATGATAAGGGTCAAGAATATAACTGAATGGTTGTATGGCTTCGGTGCAGCATTTCCGTATTGCAGGATGAATGGCTTAGCTGCTGCTCTGGGTGTATGGTGGGGGTGAATTCGCGCCAGTTTCTCGCAGGTCGCTTTAAGATGGCCTACAGATCGCGCATAGCTGAAGTCATATCTGCTCAGCCCGGAGTTGAAAGCGGCAGGCCGTGCTCAAGGCGGCGGTCGACAGACAAGCGACAGACAAATGACAGGCAAGCGACTGACAATAATAGGCTTGCCTGTAGCGAAAATCTTGGCACACTCTGGCTTGAGTCGAATGTTCAGAAAACCCATTCTGTTATTAAGGATTATCTGCTTTGCTGTTTACCCAATGGCACGCTCCACGGAAAGAAGCTGCCGTCCCGGTCCGGATCTGGTCAGGGCTGGTGTCTTTCGTGCTGATGTTCAGCACGGTACTGATGCTGACAGCCTGCAGCGATCAGGCCTGGAATAATCCGCACCCCGAGTCCGAGAGCGGACAGAATATTATCTATTCAGCTTTTGCTGAGCGGCCGAAGCATCTTGATCCGGCGCGTTCTTACAGTTCAGACGAAGCGCGTTTTATCGACAATATTTACCAACCGCCGCTGGAGTACCATTATCTCAAGCGACCTTACGAGTTGATTCCGTCCACCCTGACGGAGATGCCGCGCATTGAGTACACAGATGCAGATGGCAAACCGGTCGGTGAGGACTCTGAGTCCGTTGCTTTCAGTACCTATTACTTTGAAATCAAGCCGGGTATTCAATATCAGCCACATCCCGCTTTTGCGAAAAATGCCGTAGGTGGCTTTGTTTACGATTTCGCTTCTGAACAAGAATCGGCCGGGTACAAAGCCTTTGATGACTTTAAACAATCCGGCAGCCGTGAACTGACTGCCGGGGATTATATTTATCAGATTAAACGTCTTGCTGATCCAACTTTGCTGTCGCCGGTCCGCGGATTGCTCAGTCAATACATCGACGGCATGACGCAGTTCAGTGAGAGTGTCAGCAGTGCGCGGGAAAGCCTGCCCGCTGGGCAATGGCTGGATTTACGCCGGCTGGATTTTAGCGGTCTTGAACTGATCGACGAACGTCACTTTTCGGTGCGTTTGAAAGGCAAATATCCGCAGTTTAAATACTGGCTGGCCTACCACTTTTTTGCGCCAATGCCCTGGGAAGCGGATCGCTTTTATCATCTGCCCGGACTGGCCCAGCGTAATATCGTGCTCGACTGGCACCCGGTGGGCACTGGCCCCTTTATGATGACGCGCAATAATCCCAATGAAGTAATTATTCTCGAGCGCAATCCAAATTATCATCAGGATGTGTACCCTTCCGAAGGTGATGAAGGTGACGCTGAGGCTGGATTGTTGGCTGATGCCGGTAAACCACTGCCTCTGCTGGACAAAGCCGTCTACCGCCTGGAAAAAGAAGCGATTCCGTTGTGGACCAAATTTTTGCAGGGCTACTACGACCGTTCTGGTATTTCCGGCGACAGTTTTGATCAGGCAATCCGTATCAGTGGTGATGGCATCAATCTCACCGATGAAATGCAGCAGAAAGGCATCCGACTGGAAAAAGAAGTGGTGCTGGGTACCTATTATTTCGGTGTGAATATGCTCGACCCTGTGATTGGGGATACAGGCAGCAAAGAAGAACGGGCGAAAAAGCGTAAGCTGCGCCAGGCATTGGCCATTGCCTACGATGCGCAGGAAAATATTTCAATTTTTTACAACGGTCGCGGCGAAGTCTCTATGGGGCCGATTCCCCCGGGGATCTTTGGTTACCAGAGTGGCAAAGAGGGCATTAACCCGTATGTGTTTGACTGGAAGAATGGTGAGCCACAACGTAAACCGCTGGATGAAGCGAAACGCCTTCTCGCCGAAGCCGGGTATCCGCAGGGACGTAATGCAGTAACCGGTGAACCATTGGTACTCAATCTGGATACCACAGGTGGCGGCAGCAGCGCGACGCTCAATTGGATGATTGAGCAGTTTAAGAAGCTGAACATCCAGCTCAATGTGCGCGGCACGGATTACAACCGTTTTAAAGAGAAAATGGGTACGGGTAATGCCCAGCTGTTTCAGTGGGGCTGGCTGGCGGATTATCCGGATGCGGAAAACTTTATGTTTCTGTTGTACGGGCCCAATGGGCAGGTTGCCAATGGCGGCAGTGGTGTTAACTCCACGAATTACAATAACGCGGAATACAATCGTCTGTTTGAGCAAATGCAGCTGATGGAAGATTCTCCGCAGCGCATGGATATTATCCGCAAAATGGTTGCTATTGTGCAGCGGGATACGCCCTGGCTGTCGGCCTGGCATCCGCTGTCTTACATTCTGAATAACCAGTGGGTTGAGAATACCAAGCCACACGGAATCAGTAAGGCGGTACTGAAATACTTTGCAGTTGATCCGCAGTTGCGCCAGCAATCACAGCGGCAATGGAATCGTCCGGTATTGTGGCCACTGATTATTGTTGCGGCCATCGTCCTGCTTCTGGCGATCCCGGGAATCCGGGCTTATCGCCGTCGTCAGCAGCGCCGTATTCATCCGGGACGGAAATAAGGAGACGTTATGCTTGCCTATATTATCCGTCGCCTCGGCTACGCCATTCCCATTCTGATTGGGGTGAATGTACTGACTTTTGCACTCTTTTTTGTGGTTAATACACCGGACCAGATGGCACGGGTGCAGCTGGGTGATAAGCATATTTCCCAGGATGCCATTGATCAGTGGAAGGCGTTGCGTGGTTACGACAAACCTTTATTTCTGAACAGCGAAGAGGACAGTAAAGGTCTGCTGACAGATACCATCTTTTTTGACAAATCCGTGCGGCTGTTTGTTTTTGATTTTGGTAAGTCCGATGAAGGACGCGATATTGCCAGTGATATTTCCGAGCGTATGTGGCCCAGCCTGGCGCTGGCGCTGCCGACCTTTGTGATCGGTATTACGGTAAATATCGTATTTTCTCTGTTCATTGTGATGTTCCGTGCCAGTCTGTTCGACACCGCGGCTATGGTGTTCTGTGTTGCACTGATGTCGATCTCCAGTGTGTTTTACATTTTCTTTGGCCAGTATTTCTTCGCCAAAATGTGGCACCTGGTACCGATCTCCGGTTATCTGTACGGAGCGGACGCAGTGCGCTTTCTGATTCTGCCGGTCATCCTGGGCGTTATCAGCGGCATTGGGGGTGGTACGCGTCTGTACCGGACGCTGTTTCTGGAAGAAGCAAACAAAGATTATGTGCGAACCGCCCGCGCCAAAGGCGTGTCGGAATCTGCTGTACTGTTCCGCCACATTCTTCCCAATGGACTCATTCCTATACTGACCAGTGTGGTGGTGGTGATCCCATCCCTGTTTATGGGCAGTCTGCTGATGGAATCTTTCTTCGGTATCCCGGGGCTTGGCAGTTATACCCTGAATGCTATTCAGGCTCAGGATTTTGCCATTGTGCGCAGCATGGTGTTTCTTGGCTCTGTGCTTTACATCATCGGGCTGATTCTGACGGATATTTCCTACACACTGGTTGATCCACGGGTGCGTCTGTCATGAGTGAAATGCTGTTTAAACCCGTTGTATTGTGGAGTGATGTACTCATCCTGCTGCTGGTGATCGCCATCGGCGGTTTCTTCTGGTCGCTGCGTCATAAGCCCATTTCCGCTAAGCGTTGGCAGTCGGTATTTTCTTC
>NZ_DJIO01000020.1:0-17199 GCF_002433655.1 Thalassolituus sp. UBA6592
TACGCTGGTGAGGGTTTTGCCGAGTTAGCTCATTCCATCATTTTTTGGTGGGCGGAGAACAACCGCGCGGATATTTTCAGATCTGCACCGGTTTTTAAATCCAGGAGCGGCTATGCGTCGGATGACGCCTCCGGCTTATCCGACCTACGTTGGTGAGGGTTATGTGCAGAACGCTTATCCGACCTACTTTGGTGAGTAGGGTGGGCTCCGCCCACCAATCCTGGTTTCCTCTGGCTTAAATGTCTTCGCTGCTTAAGCCTTTCTGACCATTAATCCCAGAATCCTTCGTGCAGTTTGGCGCCTTCTTCTTCCATTACCGGGCCAATAATTTCCACTTCGCGCTGGCCGGATTCAAATACGGTACGGCATGGCAGGTCGAGGGTCGGGTTTTCCGGGTGGTTACCGGTAATCTGTTTCAGCGAGTGTTCGCTCAGGCTGTACACCAGTCGGCCAAGGCCTGCCCAGTAAGCAGAGCCAGCACACATAGCACAAGGCTCAGCGGATACATACATGGTGCAGGTTTTCAGAAAGTCCGGACGGTAGGCTTTGCTGGCGCGGGTCATCAGTACACGTTCTGCGTGGCCGGTCATATCCAGGTCTGGCAAATAACCGTTAACCTGTTCCATCAGGATGTTACCTTCACCGTCAACCAGAATGGCGGAAAACGGATGAATACCTTCGTCACGGGCGTCAGCCGCCAGTTCGAAGGTGCGGCGCATAAAGGTTTTATCCTGTTCGGAAAGTTTCTGATCTTCTGTCATCGTGTGTACCATTTATAAAAATTTGTGTTTTTCAGCTTTAGCATATGCCACCTCACTATTTCTGAGTGGCATTCACTGTAATAAAAAAAGCGCCGCTGTTTTTTAGCAGCAGCGCCTGATTGGCTTATTGCCTGACTTTTTCCGGGCTCTTACCCTGCGCTTTCGCGCCATAGGTTTTTTAAGGCTCTGGCCGGTTTATACAAACACCGGCGAGAGCATTTATTTTTTCTTCGGCAGGCTCCATGGGAACAGCCAGGTCTGAATCCAGGTAACGGATTTAAACAGCAGTAAACTGATGATCGCGAGGAAGATCAGTCCGGCAAACGCCTGCGGAATTTTAAAGAAGGATGTAGAGAACTGAATAAAGTAGCCCAGCCCCTCTTCTGCTGCCACGAATTCAGCAACCACAGCACCGATAATGGCCAGCGTGATCGACACCTTCAGACCACTGAAAATATGCGGAATGGCGTAAGGAATACGGATCTGCCAGGTTTCGCGATAGCGCGGTGCACGCAGCGACTGACTCAGTTCCACCAGCTCTTCCGGTGTTTCCAGCATACCGGTTGTGGTTGATACCACTAACGGGAAGAAGGTGATCATGCAGGTAATCAGAACCCGTGATACATCACCGGTACCCATAAGTACGATAATCAGCGGCGCAACGGCGACCACAGGAGTTGCCTGCACCACCACCAATGCCGGATAGATCACCCGTGTCATCAGCTCGGATCGGACCATGGCAATTGCCAGCGGAATGGCAATCACAATAGACAGCACAAAGCCCAGCAGTGCCACGCGCAGGGTTGCCCATAAATGGCTTAACCAGCGGCTGAATTCCACATCAAAGAAGGCTTTAAAAATCGAACTCGGTGACGGCAGAATATAATTCGGCACTTCACCAACACGACAGATCACTTCCCACAATCCGACCAGTGCAATAAAAAAGATCGCCGAGGCATAACGCATCAGCACGGCACGCAGGCGCGGCGGTAACACGTTAGTGGGCTTCGGGTTCATAAATATGTTTCCTGATACGGGCGGTTAATTCGGCAAATTCCGGTGTCTGAATGGTTTGCTCACTGCGTGGACGCGGAATATCAATATCTATTAAATCGAGAACAGTGCCCGGGCGTTGGCTCATAACCAGAACACGGTCGGCCAGCAATACGGCTTCTGAAATCGAGTGTGTAATAAAGAGAACGGTTTTCGGATTTTCGCTCCAGATTCTCAGCAGGTCGAAGCCCATCTGCTCACGCGTCATGGCATCCAGTGCGGAGAACGGTTCGTCCATTAACAGAATATCCGGATTTAATAACAGCGCCCGTACGATACCGGCACGCTGCTGCATACCACCAGACAGCTCGTCCGGCATATGATCAGCAAACTGCGCTAAGCCTGCCATCGCCAGCAGTTCATCCGCACGTTTTTCATCTTTGGCGCTGTAGCGGCCAAATTTATGTTTCAGCGGGAAGAGAACGTTTTTGCGAATGCTCAGCCACGGCAGAAGCGTTGGCTTCTGGAACACAATGCCGACGTCATCGCGGGGTTCCGTCACCTGTTTTTCAAATACACTGACTTTACCGGCACTCGGAATCAGTAAGCCTGACACCATGCGCAATAAAGTCGATTTACCACAGCCGGATGGACCAACCACCGCCACGAATTCGTGGCGGTGAATTTCCAGGTCAATCTGCTGCACAGCCATCGGGCCGCCATCGGGGTTGTAGCAATGCCCAACCCCTTCCATGCGAACGAAAGCACGGTCAGCTGCCTGGGTCATATCATTTCTCCGGCATGAAAGCGCGGTTAACCATGGTTTCTGGATCGGCTTTCGCTGCATCCAGTTTGTTGGCCTTGGCAACCCACTTCCAGGTCATAGCAATACGCTCTTTGGTCAGAGCACCGTAACCGTCGGCATCAGTTGCGCTGTTGTAAACCAGACCGTTAATGCTTTTGATCTGAGCAGCAGCAGTATCCGCGTCAACTTCAGGCACCATGGCGTGAATATCGGTACCGGCTTTGTCCGGGTTGGCGTAAGTAAATTCAACTGCTTCGGCGAAGGCTTTTACAAAACGCTTGGCAACATCAGGACGTTCTTTCAGGAATTTATCGGCAGCCAGCAGAGAGGAGCTGTACAGTTCCAGACCCGCATCAGACCATGGCAGAACCACCAGTTCTTTACCGGCTTCAGCAGCCTGTTTTTCGAACAGTGGTACGTTGGTGGTCCAGGCAATAATAACCGGCACATTACCTGTCATCAGCATTGGTCCCAGTGCACCCGGATCGGTTTTAACCAGAGTCACGGAATCTTCTGTCAGACCGTTTTCTTCCAGCACCAGTGGCAGGAACAGGTTAGAAGAGGTAAATGGTGATGTAGCGACTTTTTTACCGGCCACATCTTTAATGCTGTTAATGCCATTGCCTTTAATGGTGAAGAAAGCGTGCGGTGCCTGAGAGAAATACGCCAGCACTGCAGAGACAGGAACATCATCCTGCGCACGGGCAGCCAGCAGTGCGCCGATGTCCGCAGTACCCACATCAGACTGACCCGTTGCCATTTTGGTTACCGCATCGGTAGAACCACGACCACTGGCAATGCTCACTTCCAGACCGGCTTTTTCAAAGATGCCTTCCTGAATACCAACATATACAGGGGCTTTGTCGCCGCCTGGCAGCCAGTCCAGCTGGAAGGTTACTTTGTCGGCAGCAAGGGTCAGGCTGCTTGCAGTCAGGGCAGCGGCCAGCGCCAGAGGCTTAACGAGTTTGTTTAACATGGGTCTCTCCAGTGTTTTCAAAGTCTGAGTTCTGTTTCAATAAAAACGCACTTAACCAAGTGGTCAGGTTTTTTCTTACAGAGCAATAACCGTTCCCGTTGTGTTGTTTTTTGCCGTTTTATTTTTTTGTTATTCATTTACCCGCAAAGGCACAGTTTCTGAGGCTTCACCGCCACCATGCGTGTGCAGAAAATCGTCAATGGCATGGGCAACTTCAACCGGCTTGCCCACTTGTGGTGCGTGTCCTGTATCAAAAGAGACCACTTGCGCACCAGGTACCCGTTTCTGCATTTCACGCTGGGCAACCAGCGTGACGGATTTATCCTGCGTGGCTTCAATATAAAGGCGCGGCACACGACCGAAATTTTCTTCCGTCCAGCAGGTCATTAATGCCAGTCCACCCAAGGGCTGTGGGCACAGTTGCTGGGCAGCAATGATGGCGGTCTTGTCATCCAGATCCTGGAAAAAAACATTACGTGCGGCGATTAAAGGTACTTCGCTGACGCTGTGATCCTCGTTCCATAATAAAAAAGGATTAATACCGGTTACTTCCGGATGTTCAGCTTCCAGCGTGGCGGTTAAATCGGAAAAGCCCATACCGGAAGGCAGCATCATGCCGGCAATGTAAACCACTGCCTGAATGCGTTCAGGCATTGCTTCTGCCAGTGCGGTGGCCAATACACCCGCACCGGAATGGCTCACAATCACCAGCGGGCCTTCGATATTGGCAATCTGCTCTGACAGATACCAAAGGTAGGTGTCGATATTTACTTCGTTTGCCGGTGTGTTATCCACACCATTGCCCGGCAGATCGATGGCATGAACGCGGTAACCCATTTTGGCGAACTGCGGCGTGATTTTATTCCACACCCAACGTCCGGCCCAGGCACCGTGTATCAGCAACAGATTAGTAGTTAATTTCACGACTTGTCCCATAATCACAAGGATGCCCCGGTTTCCCGCGGGGCACCGGTTATTTCCTCATTTGGTTTTGAATTTCTGCGCTGCTTCAGCGGCCATGTAAAAAATCAGCCATCAGACTTATTTGCCATAAGTGCGCGCATACATTTCGCGGTGATGCTGTTCGACTGTCACCGGCGGGTATTTGGGTTCTTCGCCCGGCTTGCAGCAGCCCGGCAGACAATCCACCAGATAATCACTGTTACCGGCGTGGAAGAACGGAATGGAATAGCGGTCGCCACCGGAGACATTGTTGATCACCCGGTGCAGGGTTGAGCGGTACATGTCGTTAGTCCAACGCGCGAACATATCGCCGAGGTTGATGTTATAAACACCCGGAATCGGCTCCACATCCAGCCACAGCTGGTTTTCGTCGTCCCACACCTGTAAGCCACCGGCATTGTCCTGCAGCAGAATGGTGAGACCACCAAAATCTGTGTGCGCACCAGCACCGCGCTGTGCCGGGTCGGCATCAGCAGGCTGCGGCGGATAATGCAGCAGACGCAGCGTGGTCATCGGGTCCTGACAGTAATCGTCGAAGTAATCTTCTTCCAGCTCCAGCGACAGCGCCAGACCGCGCATCAGGCGCGTGCCCAGCTCAGTCATCTGCTTCAGATATTCTTCCATCACCGGGCGGAATTCAGGCACCTGAGCCGGCCACTGGTTCGGGCCGCAGTTGAACTTACCTGCCAGCACATGGGGGTGATCGGCATCTTTCTGCTGACCCATGTAATAGCCTTCTTTCAGATCCGGCGGACTACCTGGCTCCAGAGTCTGGTTGCCCATCGGCTCATAGCCGCGGTTGGCTGGTGACAGCGCTTTGTCCACCGCCATTTTGTCTTCGGTGCTGAGATCAAAGAAGCGTTTCGCCTGATCAAACACCAGCTGTTGCAGCTGATCATCGATACCGTGATTGCTGATCAGAAAGAAGCCGTTGGCCAGACAGGCGGAGCGGATTTCTTTACCCACGGCCTGGCGCTCAGCGAGGTCTTCAGATGCTAATCCGGAGATATCAATAACCGGCAGCGTGCTGGCTGCGGCGTAACGGGATTCGGTACTGGCGAATGATTTTGTGCGTGGCATGGCTACTGCTCCTCATGACATGCAAGCAGTTAACCTCATCCATACTGTACGCAAAAGAACATAATTTAGAGCATAGTGATGCCGATTCGGCATCACTATGTGGTTTTACTCAAGCACTGATTCAAAGTATTGGGGTAATCCCGGAGGCCAGCGCTTCCTGCTCCTGCTGGCTGCGGCGGGTGATTTCCTCCACCAGCATACGTGCGAAGGCATCCACCGCTACCGGCAGCGAGCGCCCGGCGCGGGTGTATAAACCCAGGTCACTCATCACCGGCTGATTGTTCACAATGGGAATATGAACGAGATCACCGCGCGCCATCTCCTCCTCAATGCCGATACGGGTCTGGAAGGCGATGCCGGTGCCGCGCATGGCCAGCTTCTTCGCCAGCTCCACCGAGCTGGTTTCCACCACCGCCCGGCCCCAGCTTTTGCTGTGACTGATGGCCGGTGCCAGCAGATGATGAATCGACAGATCGGCTTTCGCCAGAATCAGCGGGTGCGCAGCACAGCTGGCAAACGTCAGGCGCTGATGCGTCGCCAACGGATGATCCGGGCGCATAATCGCCCCCAGATGAAAGCGGCCACGAATCAATTGGTGCAGATCACTGTTGCGGATCAGGGCAAAGGCCAGACCGAGATCCGCCTGACCATGAATGATCTGTTCGGGAATGGCGGTAGAACCGAGAATCGATACGCCAACCGATACCTTGGGATACAGGCTGCGCATTTTCTCGATGACGCCGGGCAGCAGATCGACGGTAACGCCCTCCACTGTGGTAATTTCCACATGACCGCTGCGCAGACCCTGCAGGGCGTCCAGTTCTGAGCTGACACGCTCGGTATCCTGCATCACCACCGTCGCGTGACGGGCGAAAATTTCACCGGCAGCCGTCAGTCGCAAACCACCCGGCAGACGCTCAAACAGCGGCATGCCCAGTTCTTCTTCCAGCTTCAGAATCTGGCGGTTTACCGCCGAGGATGCCACGTTCAGGCTGCGGGCGGCTTCGCGGAAAGATCCGCAGCGGCGGACCTTATCAAAATAGAGAATGGCGGGCGCATGAATGCGCAGTTTTCTGTGTTTCACGTCGGTACCTCAGGAGAGGACCTTATCCTGCAGGTAGTCCCGCAACTCGTCAATCAACAGTGGGCGGGCAAAATAGTAGCCCTGGAAGGAATCACAGCCGTAGTCGCGCAGCATCTGCGCCTGTTCTTCACTTTCCACGCCCTCAGCCAGCAGCGTGATCGAACGGTTACGGCCGATAGCAATTATGCTCTGCACCATCTGTTGGGCATTAATATCGTCGAGGATCTGTTCAACAAAGCTGCGGTCAATTTTCAGCTCGTCCACCGGCAGCTTATGCAACAGACTCAGGGAGGAATAACCGGTACCGAAATCATCCATGGAAATACGGATGCCTTTTTCGTGAATGGCAGTAATCAGCTCAACGATCTGCTGCATATCTTCAATGAAGATGCTTTCGGTAATCTCCAGCACGATCAGCACATGCTTCATGCCGGAGCGGTTAATTTCCTGCAGCAACGAAGACAGAAAACCCTCATGCAGAAACTGGCGCACAGAAATATTCACCGACACGGAAAATTCCAGTGCCGTCTCATTCTGTATCGCCGCCATTTCCTGCAGCGAGCGCTGCAGAATAAAGGTACCCAGTTCCGGCATCAGACCAGCCTGCTCCGCCACCGGAATAAACTGATCGGGTGGCACACGCCCGCCCATGGTTTCGTTTTCCCAGCGCACCAGACACTCTACCCCGATAAATTTACCGGTGCTGTCGACCTGCGGCTGATACATCATATAAATTTCGTTATTGATGACCGCCGTGCGCAGCAGGTGTTCAATGGCAATGTTGCGCAGATAGGTATCCTGCATGCGGTCTTCAAAGAAACACACCGGCATACGCTGACGTTTGGCTTCGTACATGCTGATATCGGCTGAACGCAGCAGCTGATCAAGATTACGTCCATCTTCCGGGAAGCGGGCGATACCCATACTGGCCCCGAGCATAAAATGACGCCCGTCGACGGAATATGTATCCGTGACTTCGGCAATCAGATGACGGCCGTTTTCCAGCGTTGTTTTCTCATTCACAAAAGGCGATATCACCACAAACTCATCGCCGCCAAGGCGGAAAACCAGATCGTCTTCGTTGAGGCTTTTACGGATACGGCGGGCAATTTCTTTCAGCACACGGTCACCGCATTCGTGACCAAAGCTGTCGTTAACGCCCTTGAAGTTATTCATGTCGATAAACTGCAACGCCAGCGAATGATTAGGCGGCTCACGCCAGCGATCGTAAATCTGCTGCAGGTTATTGCGGTTGGGCAGGCCGGTCAGGGTATCGTGATTGGCCTGATACAGAAGCTCCTGACGGCGCTTTTCTTCCGTGCTGTGAATCATCCGGAACAGCAGAAACAGGCAGATGTTAAACACGATAAAAGCCGACATATAGATCAGCACATTGCGGCGCACCTCGGCCAGGAAGCGGCTTTCTTCCACTTCCAGCACCAGCCAGTATTCGTAACGCTCATCATAAATGGCAATGCCCATAAGGCTATTGTCGTTACGGTCACGGCGCAGGTAGGAATACGGCTTACCGGCGTAGGGTTTATAGCCCTGCTCAGCATCCCAGTTCAGCGCCGCCAGCAGGCGCTGATACTCACTCTCGTTCATGGCGTAATTGTAATAATCACTGCTGCTGCTTTTACTGCTGTCGACCAGCGGATAGCGGTCACGGCTGCGGATAATTTTAATATCCGCACATTCCGGCAAACCGGGATCACAGGTAAAGGTTTTGCGGAAGGTATCGAGCCAGAAAGAACCACTCATGATCGCAATCAGCTTGCCATCGTTGTCGCGGATCGCTTTGCGGAAGGGCAGAACCACCCCGGCGGATGTTGGTGCATAAGGACGGCCGAGCACCATTTTGTCCTGGGTCATGCTGTACAGAAAAGAATCACGCGCCGCGTTCAGCTGAGTCAGATTCAGCACCAGAGCTTCTTTCAGACCGGAAGAGATAGCGGCTATTTCACCAGTGGGCCAGGTCAGACCGAAGCCGGAGAATAATTCCGGATTCATGCTTTCCAGCCGGTCCAGTTGGCGGGTCATTTTGAGCGGATCATCCATGGCGGCTACCCGCTGACCAAGCACATCCATAATGGTTTCCTGCTGCAGCATCAGGCTGTTGAGATTGCCATACCACTGATCAATCAGATTGGTCTGACGCAGGCGGTAGGTATCTTCCATATCCTGCCACTGGGTCACGGAAGCGCCACCGAGCAGCAACACTGTGCAGCCCAGCAATATGTAATAAATCAGCCAGATATTACGTTTAAACAGCGCCATAGATTATCTCTGAAGTTCCGCTTTCCATATCAGGTTCAGTAGCCGCTCAGGATGGTCATCCCGCCGGTCAGGCGCTCAAAACGTGGAGGGAGTTGCATGGCCGCGCATCAGGGTGACTGATGATCTAACTGTAGATTAAAAGAAAGAGACTGACTACCGACACAGATCAAAGGCGCACACCGACATATCCCGGAAGTAAAGAAAGGGAGGTGAAACCCGGTCAATCAGCGCAAACGCAGCTGAATTGCCGCCAACTGCGGCAATTCAGCAGGCCCGTCAGTCCTGCAGACGCAGGTTGCGGGTGGCGCCATCCAGATGCTCGGCATCGGTTTCGGAACCGAGTTTGATCATCAGACGCAGATCGTTTGGTGAGTCAGCGTGAGCCATGGCGTCTTCGTAGGTGATTTCGCCCTGCTCATACAGTGCATACAGTGCCTGGTCGTAGGTCTGCATGCCCAGCTCGTTGGATTTGGCCATCAGTGGCTTCAGTTCGTGTACTTCACCTTTACGGATCAGATCCTGAGCCAGTGGTGTATTCAACAGCACTTCCACCACTGCGCGACGGGCACGGCCGTCCGGTGTCGGAATCAGCTGCTGAGCAACAATGGCTTTCAGGTTCAGCGATAAATCCATCCACACCTGGCTGTGACGCTCCGGCGGGAAGAAGTGAATCACACGTTCCAGCGCCTGGTTAGCGTTGTTAGCGTGCAGCGTCGCCAGACACAGGTGACCGGTTTCGGCGAAGGTGATGGCGTGTTCCATGGTTTCGGCGGAACGCACCTCACCAATCATGATCACGTCCGGCGCCTGACGCAGACAGTTCTTCAGGGCGATATCAAAGCTTTCCGTATCCAGCCCCACTTCACGCTGGGTAATAATGCAGCCGTCGTGCTGGTGAATAAATTCAATCGGGTCCTCGATGCTGAGGATATGACCCTTACTGTTTTTATTACGGTGACCAATCATGGACGCCAGCGACGTCGATTTACCGGCACCGGTGGCACCAACAAACAGAATCAGACCACGCTTGGCCATGGAGATTTCTTTAATAATGTCTGGCAGACCAAGCTGATCCACACCAGGAATACGCGTTTCGATCCGCCGCAGCACCATGCCGCAGACGTTACGCTGATAAAACGCACTGGCCCGGAATCGCCCGATGCCCGAAGCATTGATGGCGAAGTTGAGTTCTTTCTTCTCTTCAAACTCGTCCTGCTGTTTTGAGTTCATCAGACCCAGCACAACGTCACGGGTCTGCTCAGCTCCCAGCGGCCCTTTGGTTAACGGCATGATTTTACCGTTCACCTTCATCGACGGTGGTACGCCTGCCGTAATAAAGAGGTCAGACGCGCCCTTTTCCACCATCAGGCGCAGGAATTTATCCATCGACATCAGAAGTTCTCCGGTACTTTCGCTTTCTCACGGGCTACTTCGCGGGAAATAATGCCCTTGTTCAATAAGGTTTGCAGCGACTGGTCCATAGTCGTCATGCCGTAAGCCGCACCGGTCTGAATCGCGGAATACATCTGCGCGATTTTATCTTCCCGGATCAGGTTACGGATCGCCGGGGTACCAATCATGATTTCGTGAGCCGCCACCCGGCCACCGCCGTTTTTCTTCAGCAGCGCCTGGGAAATTACCCCCTGCAGGGATTCCGACAGCATAGAACGCACCATGGATTTCTCTTCCGCCGGGAACACGTCGACGATACGGTCGATGGTTTTTGCGGCGGAGCTGGTGTGCAGGGTACCGAATACCACGTGACCGGTTTCTGCAGCGGTCAGCGCCAGACGGATGGTTTCCAGGTCCCGCATCTCACCCACCAGAATCACATCCGGGTCTTCCCGCAGTGCCGAACGCAGTGCTTCGTTGAAGCCCAGGGTATCGCGGTGAACTTCCCGCTGGTTAACCAGGGATTTTTTCGATTCGTGTACGAATTCGATCGGGTCTTCCACGGTGAGGATATGGTCGTACTTGGTTTCGTTGATGTAATCCACCATCGCTGCCAGCGTGGTCGATTTACCGGAACCGGTCGGGCCGGTCACCAGCACGATGCCGCGTGGCACCATGGCCAGGTCTTTAAACACCTGCCCCATGCCCAGCTGATCCATGGTCAGGACTTTGGAAGGAATGGTCCGGAATACCGCACCGGCACCACGGTTATGGTTAAAGGCGTTCACACGGAAACGCGCAACACCCGGCACTTCGAACGAGAAATCCGTTTCCAGAAATTCTTCAAAGTCCTTACGCTGCTTATCGTTCATGATGTCGTAGACCAGACCATGAACTTCCTTGTGACCAAGCGCCGGCAGATTGATACGGCGCACATCGCCGTCTACCCGGATCATAGGTGGCAGATCAGCAGACAAGTGCAGATCCGACGCCCCTTGCTTGGCACTGAAGGCAAGCAGTTCAGTAATATCCATAACCTCTCCTCGATGACAACAGACCCTGTATATACGGGCCACAAGTCTTTATATTATCAGCATTCCTGCAGTGTAAATGCGCTGCATGTCAAAAATCCCCTGCGGGCAGTATCATCCAGCACACTCTGGCCACACCGCCCGGCATCCGCCCAGCGCACATTCCGACATGGATATTAGCGGGCCAGAGGATTAATGAGCAATGCAGTTCATGGGCCATAGCTTACAAACTGAGCGGTTTCTGTACCGCATGCAGTGACTTTCCGCCCTGACACTGAACCAGCAACCGGCAGCGCCTGCTCTAACGGCCTGCCCAACCGAGCGGCTGAGATGTCCACGATTCAGCAACACTACCAATCAGTTACCCAGCGACTGCAGCAGGCCTGTGCCGATTGCGGGCGTGATCCGGCCAGCGTACGTCTGCTGGCGGTCAGCAAAACCAAACCCGCCGACATGGTGGAAGCCGTATATAACCTCGGCCAGCGTGCCTTTGGTGAGAACTACGTGCAGGACGGCATGGATAAAATCACGGCGTTATCGCATCTTGATGACATCGAATGGCATTTTATTGGCCCGCTGCAGTCCAATAAATCGCGCATCGTGGCGGAGCACTTTCACTGGCTGGAAACCCTCGACCGTGAAAAAATCGCCCGTCGTCTGCACGAGCAGCGCCCGCACACTATGCCGCCGCTGAACGTCCTGCTGCAGGTGAACATCAGCGGTGAAGAACAGAAGAGCGGCGTACTGCCCGCCGACGTTGAAGCTCTGGCGCAAAGCATCGCCAGCCTCGACCGTCTGCAGCTGCGCGGCCTGATGTGCATTCCGGAGCACACTGACGACAACGAGGTTCTGGCTGAGCAGTTCCGCGCCATGAAAGCGCTGTCGCAACAGCTGCAGCAACAACATCCGCAGGCGGATGTACTGTCGATGGGGATGTCCGGCGATCTTGAGCTGGCCATCGCCTGTGGCTCCACCGAAGTGCGGATTGGCACCGATATTTTTGGTGCGCGGGATTATCCGGCCAGCAAATCCTGAAAATTTGATCCAGACTGAATACAGAGTTTATAAGCTGTACATTAACCAGCAGCACAGTCAGCAAAACGAAATTTACAACGCAGAGACACGGCGCCACGCACAGCGGGCCCGGTTTAAGAACAGGTAAGGAACAGGTATGACACAACTCGCATTTATCGGCGGCGGCAACATGGCCACCAGCATCATCGGTGGTCTGGTTAAACAGGGCGACATCAGCGCCGCCTCCATTAATGTTTCCGACCCGGGTGCGGAACAGCGCGAAAAGCTCAACACCAGCTTTGGCGTTAACACCTTTGAAGACAACCTGGCCGCCATCGCCGATGCCGAAGTCGTGATTCTGGCGGTGAAACCTCAGGTCATGAAAGACGTCCTGCTGCCGCTGAAAAGCACACTGGAAGCACGCCAGCCGCTGGTGATTTCCATCGCTGCCGGTATCAGCATGACTTCTCTGAGCAGCTGGACCGGCTGTAAAGCCATCGTCCGCTGCATGCCAAATACTCCGGCACTGCTGGGCGAAGGTGCAACCGGTCTGTTTGCATCCGATGACGTGCATCTGGATCAGCGCAATCTGGCCGACGCCCTGCTGCGCGCTGCCGGTATTACCGTGTGGGTCAAAGAAGAAGCCGAGCTGGATGCTGTGATTGCCGTCTCCGGCAGTGGCCCGGCCTACTATTTCCTGATGATGGAAGCCATGATCAGTGCCGGTCAGAAACTCGGCCTGAGTGAAGAAACGGCAACCAAACTGACGCTGAAAACCGCTCTCGGTGCAGCACGTATGGCACTGGAAGCGGATGTTGATCCGGCAGAACTGCGCCGCCGTGTGACCTCCCCAGGCGGTACAACACAGCAGGCGATCGCCACCTTCGAAGGTGCGCACATGCGCGATATGGTGGAAGCTGCCATGCGTGCCGCCTACGACCGTGGCGCTGAGCTGAGCAAAGAACTGGGCGACGACTGACAAAAAACAACGCGGTTTTTCCTCAGACCACTGGAAAAGCCGCCACCGCGCCTATATGTTTCATTCTGCCCGCTGCGAAAAGCGGGTTTACCGAATCAGCTAACACGGAGTGATCATGTCGCCGTTATCGCAAGTTGGATTATTACTGATCAATACCATCGGCAGTATGGTGCTGTTGATCGTTATGCTGCGCTTTATGTTGCAGCTGGTACGTGCCGACTTCTACAACCCTATTTCCCAGTTCATTGTTAAATTCACCAACCCGATTCTGGTGCCTCTGCGCCGTGTTATTCCGGGTCTGGGTGGGCTGGATATTTCTTCCCTGCTGCTGGCCTACGTGGTTCAGATTCTGACCATGGCAGCGATCATTCTGGTGGCTGGCTATGCCGTGCCCTGGCCGAACCTGTTTATCTGGGCACTGATCGGCATCTTCTCTCTGATGCTGAACGTGTACTTCTGGGGCCTGATCGTGGTGGTCATTGCCTCCTGGATTGCACCGAATTCCTACAACCCGGCGCTGATTCTGATTAATCAGATTCTGGAACCGGTTATCCGCCCTATCCGTTCTAAAATGCCGGATCTGGGTGGTCTGGATATTTCTCCGATCATTGTGTTCCTGCTGATTCAGATTATTGAAATCGTTGCCCTGCGCCCACTGGCACAGATGGCAGGCGTTCCTGCTGGTCTGATCTTCGGCCTGTGAGCAGCTGCTCGCAATGGACAGACGGGGATCTTATCCTCGTCTGTCACCTCCAGCCCAAAGCCTCCAAATCCGAATTCGCCGGACGCCACGGCGATGCCATTAAAGTGCGCATTCAGGCGCCTCCCGTCGACGGCAAAGCCAATGCCGAACTGATTAAATTTCTCGCCAAACAATTTGCCGTCAGCAAAAGCGCGATCAACATCATCAGCGGTGAGCTGAATCGCCATAAACGGGTCAAAATCACCAGCCCGGAAAAGATCCCTGAGGCGCTTAACGGGCTCCTCGAACAATGAATCACCTGGCAGAAGTCCTGCTGCCTGTCGCCCTGCTGATTGCTGCTGGCTTTTTTATGCGCCGCTATCACTTCCCGGGCAGCGATACGCAAACGTCGGATGCTTTCTGGAAAGGCGCGGAAAACCTTAACTACTCGTTTTTATTTCCTGCCCTGCTGTTCGTCAGCCTGGCCTCCGCGCCATTAAACGGCAGCAATATAGGCACACTGTATTACGCCGCCGCCAGCAGCCTCGGGCTGGGATTTATACTGCTGGTGCTTGCAAGGTTTATCCGCCACTGGCCAGCAGCCCGGTTCGGAGTGTATCTGCAGGGCATACTGCGCTTTAACACCTACATTGGCCTGGCCGTGGCCGGTGCTATTTACGCTAACGAAGGCCTGCAAACCGCTGCCATCGTACTGTCTGTATTAGTGCCGGTGGTCAACGTTATGTCGGTATGGGCACTGCTGTCCGATGGCGAAACCCATCCACTGGCATTATTAAAACCCTTAGCCAAAAACCCTCTGATTCTCGCCTGCCTGGCAGGCCTTGCCCTCAACTTCAGTGGCTTTGGTCTGTGGCCCGGAATCCAGCGCCTGCTGGAATTACTCGCCCACGCCAGCTTACCTCTGGGCCTGCTGACCGTGGGGGCAGCACTGAATATCAAAGCCATGCGCCACGAAATAACCCCCCTGCTCAGCAACAGCCTGCTGCGCTTATTGGCTATGCCCATGCTGGCATTTGCCGTTGCCCGGGTGTTTAACTTACCCACACTGGAAACCTTCGTATTGGTGCTGTTTTTCTCACTGCCCACAGCCCCCACCTCATTTGTATTAACACGTAAATTAAACGGCGAAGCAGAATTAATGGCAGGCGTGATAACGCTGCAGACTATTCTGTCGGCGCTGACGCTGACGGTCGTGCTGGCTGTGTTGTAAGAAAAGAGAACCAAAGCAATGATTGCAGGAGCGACTTCAGTCGTGAACGAGGCATATAGCAGCTCTTGCTACACAGAAAATTTCCTTCTTTCACGCTGCTTTTATTTTTCATCCCAATCAGAGAAATATTCAATCAGGAAATCAATCGCCATGCGGGTGCGTAAAGGCATAAAACGCTTATCCAGATAAACAATCCAGCTGCTGGCACCGACTCCCCAATAGGGTTGTAACACCGGCTTCAACCGACCGCTTTCTACCGCCTCGGTAAAATTATCCTGCGGCAAATAGGCGATGCCGAATCCCTTCTCACAGGCTTCAACAATGACATTGGTATTGTTACTGGCCCAACGTCCTTTCACTTTCACGCTGCAGGATTCTTCTCCGTCACTGAACTTCCAGGTGTCGTTATTCGAAATAATACAATCGTGATTTTTCAGATCACCCGGGTGTTCTGGCTCGCCATGCTGTTGCAGGTATTTTTCTGATGCAACGGCCATCATTGAGCGGCTGAGTAATTTGCGTGCAATCAGACTGGAGTCAGACAGCTCCCCATAGCGGATAGCGAAATCCACATCGTCATCGATAAAATTCACAAAGCGGCTGTTAAAGTCGATATCCACGGTCAGTTCTGCGTGATCCTGCGCAAACGCCATTAAAGCCGGTGCCAGATGATGTTCAGCAAAGCCGCCAGCCGCACTCACCCGCAATGTGCCGGTGAGCTTAACCTGCTCCTGATTCACCTCTTCATTCGCCTGCTGCAAACCGATCAGCAGGTCTTTGGCATGCTGGTAGTAAATGGCGCCGTTAGGGGTCAGATTAACCTGCCGCGTACTGCGTACCAGTAACGCACAGCCCAGTCGTTCCTCCAGCCTGCTGAGCTGCCGGGAGACATGACTGGTACTGCATTTCAGATGCTTGGCGGCCGCCGTAAAGCCCTTTCTTTCTGCTATCGCGACGAACTCAACCAGCCCTTCAAAGCTTTCCATCAAACGGCTCCTTACTATTGCTATATAACAATAGTATTTACCCGATCACCGGGATTATCAAACTATCTGGGACATTCTAAAGTGGCAGCCATCGTTAAACAGCCCATCGTTAAACAGCCTGGGGCCAAACAGAGGAATAACCATGAAAAAGATACTTATCCCCGTTACTAATCACGCAAAACTTGGCGACACCGACCAGGACAACGGCACCTATGCACCCGAGCTGACGCACGCTCTGCACGTCTTTATCGAACAGGGTATCGACTACGATATCGCCTCCATACACGGCGGTAAGGTGCCGGTTTATGGTACCGATATCGAAGGTGACGAGGTTAACGCCAGCGTACTGGCCAGCGAAGATGTGCAGAATCGTCTTAATAACAGCCTGCCGGTATCGGCGGTAAACATCGAAGATTACGACGCCATTTTTTACCCGGGCGGATTCGGCTTGCTGTCGGATTTAGCCAACAATCAGGACTTCGCCAGACTGGCGGCCAACCACTATGAGGGTGGCGGCATGATTGGCGCTGTGTGTCACGGCCCCGGAGCGCTGCTGCCGATCACCTTAAGCAACGGCGAAGCATTACTGGCCGACAAATCAGTCACCGGCTTTACCCGTGAAGAAGAGATCGACTACGGAACAATTGAGAACATTCCGTTCCTGCTGGAAGAAGCACTGACACGCAAAGCAGCGCGCTTCAGCAAAGTTAAGCCGTGGGAAGATTTCATCATAGAAGATGGCCGCTTGATCACAGGTCAGAATCCGACCAGTGCCCATAGCGTGGCTCAAGCGATGGTCAAACAGCTCGGATTGTAATTGCCTGATGTGTAAAGGCCTGACGTGTAACCGACAGGCCAGTAACCGTCAGAAGGCTCTGCTCCCTGATGGACAGAGCCAGTTTTTATACCAGCCGATCCACTTGTAGTAGTTCAGACCCGATCTGA
>NZ_DJIO01000195.1:0-809 GCF_002433655.1 Thalassolituus sp. UBA6592
GCCCAGAAATCAACCAGAACAGGCAGGTCAGAACCCAGTACGTCAGCATCAAAAGAGTCGTCAGTTACGGCAAGGATGTTATCGCTCATGTGTTTCCCCTGTGGAATAATTCATCAGTTACTGGTGGCATTGTAACCCGGCTTTGTCCGGAATCAATTACTGAATATTCCACTCGGGTATCAGAATCCCGCCAGCAACTTGCCTAAACTGTCTGACAGCTGCGGTTTTACTGACCTGACGCCTGTATTGATGGCCCCTTGGCTGGTATTTTAGACAGTGGAACAGTACTTTCAGGAATCATATATGACGGACACCCAAGGAACCCCGGACGATCTCATCGCTGCCGTAGATCTGGGTTCTAACAGCTTCCATATGGTTATTGCCCAGGAATTTCAGGGCGAAATCCGCACCATCGAGAAACGTGGCCAGAAGGTACAGCTTGGCGCCGGCCTTGATTCCGCAGGTATCCTGTCTGAAGAAGCTCAGCAGCGCGGTATCGACTGCCTGCGCGAATTCGGCCAGCGCCTGCAGGGCATGGATGGCAGCCGCATCTCTGTGCTGGCCACCAACGCTCTGCGTGCTGCGCGCAACCGTAAAGAGTTCATCAGCCGTGCTGAAGAAGTACTGGGCTACCCCATCGAAGTCATCGCCGGACGCGAAGAAGCGCGTCTGATCTACCTCGGCGTGTCGCACACGCTGGCCGATGATGCCGGCAAGCGTCTGGTCGTCGATATCGGTGGCGGCAGTACCGAATTCATCATCGGTGAGCGCTTTGAACCGCTGGCACTGGAAAGCCTGCACATGGGCTG
>NZ_DJIO01000195.1:1115-2899 GCF_002433655.1 Thalassolituus sp. UBA6592
GGAAAGCCTGCACATGGGCTGTGTATCCTTCACCCGGCGCTTTTTTCCGGACGGGGCGATTACCGAAGAACGTTTTAATGACGCCGTGTCCGCCGCCAGTCAGGAACTGCTGAACATTGAGTCCAACTATAAGAAGCTCGGCTGGGTCAATGTGGTCGGTTCCTCCGGCACCATTCGGGCGGCAGAGCAGGCGCTGGTTGAAAACGGCTGGGAAGCCGAAGGCATCACGGCCTCAGGTCTGAAGAAGCTGCGTAAACAGATGCTGCAGTATGCAACCGTGGATGACGTGGCCCTGCCGGGCGTCAAACCGGAACGCCGTCAGGTATTCATCGGCGGCCTGGCGATTCTGACCGCGGTGTTCAACATCTTTGAGCCGGAACGCATGATTTACTCCGACGGTGCCCTGCGCGAAGGCGCTTTATGGGATCTGACCGGCCGCTCGGCCCACGAAAATGTGCGCCAGCGTACCGTGGATGGCATGTGTGAGCGCTTTTATGTCGACCAGGCTCAGGCCGAACGGGTTAAAGACATGGCGCTCGCCATGTTCCGTCAGGTTAAAGGCGACTGGAAGCTGGATGGCATGGCGGAAGCCTTTCTTGGCTGGGCAGCGCAGCTGCATGAAATCGGCCTGGCAATTTCCCACAGCAGCTTCCATAAACACGGTGCTTACCTGCTGCAACACGCAGATATGCTCGGCTTTACCCGTCAGGGACAGGCCAAACTGGCTGCTTTGGTGCGCAGCCACCGCCGTAAGCTGAATGACGAACTGTTTGCTGAGGTTGCTGCAGCGCGCCAGCCGGTCGCCATGAAACTGTCCCGCCTGCTGCGTCTTGCCGTGACGCTGAACCACAGCCGCGGTGCCTATCCGGTACCGGTACCTGAGCTGATCAGCCTGGATAAAAAACTCACGGTAAAAATGCCTGACGGCTGGCTGGAGGCTCACCCTCTGACTACACGGGATTTAATGGCTGAAGTCGCCGCGCAGAACAGTGCCGGCTTTGAAGTGGAAATACTCTGATCCTGAAGACGGCCTCAGGAAGACCATGATCAGAAACAAAAACGGGAGCATCTGCTCCCGTTTTTGTTATGGCTTAATACAACGGCTGAGGTCAGTCTTTACCCACCACTTCCATGGCATCCACATTCTGGAAGCCACGCGGCAGTTTATTACCACGGCGGCCACGTTCTCCCAGATAGTGTTCAAGATCTGCAAACTTCATCTTCAGATGACGCTTACCGGCGTAAACCAGCAGCGTATCTTCCTGACCGAAGGCCACAGCTCCAACCATCAGCTCTTCCCGCGCAGCTGCTTTAGCGCTGTTAATGCTGATCATCTTGTTGCCCTTACCGCGCGCCATCTGTGGCAGATCCGCAGCCGGGAAGACCAGCATGCGGCCTTCGTTGCTGACCGCGGCAA
This sequence comes from Thalassolituus sp. UBA6592, assembly GCF_002433655.1. Classification (NCBI taxonomy): domain Bacteria; kingdom Pseudomonadati; phylum Pseudomonadota; class Gammaproteobacteria; order Oceanospirillales; family Oceanospirillaceae; genus Thalassolituus; species Thalassolituus sp. UBA6592. The sequence goes on from NZ_DJIO01000195.1 coordinate 2,533, forward strand.
TCCAGGATTTTTCCGGATCGACAATAGCAGCAGGATTTAATACACGGGCATTATCCGGCACGGTAATTAAATTCTTACCGGCTTTGTTTTTGCTCTGCATATCGGCAATGGTGCCGATAAAACCGTAACCGGCATCAGTACACAACAGATACTGATCTTCATCTTTACCCATCAGGGTACTGATGAAGGTGGCGCCTGATGGCGGTGTCAGGCGACCGGTTAATGGCTCACCCTGACCGCGTGCCGATGGCAGCGTATGCGCCTGCAGACTGTAGGAACGCCCTGTGGTGTCGAGGAAAATCGCATTCTGATTGGATTTACCCTGTGAGCTGGTAAGGAATTTATCACCGGCTTTGTAGCTCAGGTT
>NZ_DJIO01000195.1:3201-3489 GCF_002433655.1 Thalassolituus sp. UBA6592
ATCACCGGCTTTGTAGCTCAGGTTTTCGCAATCAATATCGTGGCCTTTGGCGGCACGTACCCAGCCTTTATCCGACAGCACAATGGTCACCGGATCAGCAGACACCAGTTCGGTTTCACTGAAGGCTTTTGCTTCACCACGGACCACAACCGGTGAACGACGTTCATCACCATACTGTTCAGCATCGGCGGTAATTTCTTTTTTGATCAGAGTTTTCAGACGACGCTCGGAACCCAGCGTTTTTTCCAGATTTTCGCGTTCTTTTTCCAGCTCATCCTGCTCGCCGCG
>NZ_DJIO01000195.1:3826-4260 GCF_002433655.1 Thalassolituus sp. UBA6592
TTTTCATTTCCTCGAGCTTGGCCAAATGGCGCAGTTTTAATTCGAGGATGGCTTCAGCCTGTGTATCACTGATACCAAAGCGCTGCATCAGCACAGGTTTAGGTTCGTCTTCGCGACGAATGATTTCAATCACTTCGTCGATGTTAAGGAAGGCAACCAATAAACCTTCGAGAATATGCAGGCGCGCCAGAACTTTATCCAGACGATGCTGCAGACGGCGACGTACGGTTTCAGTACGGTAAGTCAGCCATTCGCTCAGCATGGTCTTCAGGTCTTTAACCTGTGGGCGACCATCCAGACCAATCACGTTCATGTTAACACGGTAGTTGCGTTCCAGATCCGTGGTGGCAAATAAATGCGCCATTACTGCATCAGTATCAACACGGTTGGATTTCGGCACAATCACCAGACGGGTCGGATTTTCATGATCCGAT
>NZ_DJIO01000160.1:0-125 GCF_002433655.1 Thalassolituus sp. UBA6592
GCTGCGCTCTATCCAGCTGAGCTAAGGGCGGTTTACTGAGAAGCGTCTGGCTGATGTGTGCCTTTTGACTTCTACTCTCCGGATCGTTTTCTTAACCGACCTTTGCCTCCGGAGGGCAACGCTCT
>NZ_DJIO01000160.1:446-7680 GCF_002433655.1 Thalassolituus sp. UBA6592
TCCAGCTGAGCTAAGGGCGGATCGGTCGTCCACTGCGCTGCAGACGACGTAAGTGCGCGCATTGTATATGTTTTTTCCGGTTGGCTCTACTGTCGGCGTCAGCTGCTCAGGCCGGTGTCTTTGTGCAGGGTGTTGAGGATATCGCGCAGTGTGGTGGCGATGCTCTGCAGCTTCTGGTTCTCTTCATCGGTGAAGGGGTGGACGAGAATCTTGTCCACGCCTTTGCGGTTGATCACCGCCGGCAGGCTGAGGACGACGTCGTGCAGTCCGTATTCACCCTGTGGCATAACGCCCACCGGCAGCACGGAGTTTTCGTTGATGTCGATGGCCTGAATAATGCGGAATACGCTGGCGGCGATGCCATGGCTGGTGTTGTGTTTGAGGTGGAAGATCTCCAGCCCGGCCTGGGTGACATCATGCAGCAGCTGTTCCGGAGAGATGGGGGCGATGCCGTTGTGAGCGCAGTAGTGGTCGATATGTTGCCCGGCGACGCTGACCAGACTCCAGGGCATAAAGTTGTGTGCTCCGTGTTCGCCGAGCACGTAGCCAAAGGTATTTTTCGGGTCGATATCGAGGCGTTCGCCGACGATTTTCATCAGTCTGGCTGTATCAATCATGCAGCCGCTGCTGATCACCTGGCGCGGCAGATAGCCGGTGTTGGCGATCACGGCGTAAGCAGCAATATCACAGGGGTTGGTGACCACAATGAGGATGGCATCCGGTGCATGAGGCTCGATTTTGCGGGCGATATCCACACAGATGCGACTGTTGATGTCGGCCAGATCCAGACGACTCTGGCCATCTTTAATCTGCGCACCAGCGGTGATCACTACCACATCGGCACCGGCCAGCCTGCTGTAATCATCACCGCCGCTCAGGCGGGTATTTTTGCTGAAGGTGAGGGCATTGGTATGGCCGAAATCGAGCATCTCGCCGCGCGCTTTGTCGGCGTTCTGGTCGATCATGACCAGTTCGCGCACGCTGCCCAGCGTCATCAGGTAGTTGCACAGGCTGACGCCCACCATGCCTGCCCCGATTACTCCGATTTTCATAGTCACCTCCGTGCTCTGCTTGTTCTGCGGTCTTCTCAGACTGTTGATAGCTGAGTTAGTTTACGCCCGGGGCGGCACTGCTGACAAAGCAGCTGATTTGCTGCCAGCGCAGCAGAGTTTTAAAGTGCTGGCTGGTTTTGTTATCTGTAACCGGAGTTCTGTTATGTCTGATGCGTTTGAGAAAGGTCTGAAAATCCGCCGTGAAGTGATGACCGATGAGTTTGTCGATAAGGCGTTTAACAATGCGACGTCGTTTACCATGCCGCTGCAGAAGCTGGTCACCGAGAACTGCTGGGGGGATATCTGGGGGCGCGAAGGTCTGTCGAAGCGTGACCGCAGCCTGGTGAATTTGGGCATGATTTCCGTGCTCAACCGTCAGCAGGAGTTGGCCGGCCATGTGCGCGGAGCCATTAATAATGGCGTAACCGTGGAAGAAATCCGTGAAGTACTGCTGCAGGTGATGGCCTATGCCGGTGCGCCGGCGGCGATTGATTCTTTCCGTACCGCATCAGCTGTACTGAGCGAGATGGGTATCAACCTCGACGATATGTCTGCTGAGTAACGGCTTTAGCCCTTCCTGCTGCTGTTTAATAGTGGCAAGTTTGGGCGTAGTTGGTGGATAGAGCTGGTGGGGACGGCTGGTGGGCTCCGCCCACCAATTGCCATGTCAGGCAAAACCGCCGGTTGGTTAGCTTGAGACGTAACCCGGCGGATAACTGCAATATCTCCCTCCCGCAGCGGAGATCCTTTCTCACCCGTCATGACATTTGTTATCAACACCCGGGCGAATTTTTGTGGTTATCCTCAGTTTCTGTGGATAACATTTTGGATAAGTTTGGTACAACTCATCCACAGGCGCATAATTGCTACGCTTTTGTTAAATCGGTGAAATTTTATACGTTCCGTTATGTGTCCGGTCATCGGGCTAAAACCCACATTGTGCCTGATGTTTCAACCACTTTTTTATTTTTAAAACAGTGGGATAGCAAGGTCTTTTGTGATACTGCCTGATTCACCGGGTTATTGCCTGTATGTGGATAACTTTGTGAATATCCTTTGGGTGTTCTGGGGGCAGTCAGCAGAAATGCCCATGTTTACTGCGTCTGTCCACGAGCTTTAGCTGTCAGTAAGTAGGTTGCAGATGTGTCTGTATAGATGCCAGTAGAGATGCCTGAAACGGCAATACGGATGCCGCTCTGTTGCAACGAATAAACAGCCAGGTCCGGAAAAACAGCATGAAACAGTGGATTTCCCCACACAGCCCCGTGGCTTTGCTTCATTTGACCGGCCATTTTTGCGATAATCGCCGCCTTTTCTAATCTTATCCCGAACCCACCGAATACGAATCGTATCTATGAAACCGCAAATCGCTGAGCTGTTATCCGCTGCCGTTACCAATCTCAAATCTCAGGACGTCCTGCCCGCTGATCTGGAACCCCGCATTCAGGTGGAAAACACCCGCGATAAAGCCCACGGTGATCTGGCCACTAACCTGGCAATGATGCTGGCCAAACCAGCGGGTAAAAATCCGCGCGAGTTGGCGCAGTTGCTGGTGGACGCGATTCCGGCCAACAATCTGGTCGAGAAAGTGGAAATCGCTGGCCCGGGTTTTATTAACTTTTATCTGAGCGATGCCTCCACTGCGAGTCTGGTGCAGGCCGTGCTCGAGCAGAAAGAAGCTTACGGCCGTAACAACGAAGGTGCTGGCCGTAAGGTGCAGGTGGAATTCGTATCCGCCAACCCGACTGGCCCACTGCATATCGGTCACGGTCGTGGAGCGGCGGTTGGTGACTGTATCTGTCGTCTGCTCGATGCCTCCGGCTGGGACGTAACCCGCGAGTTTTATTACAACGACGCCGGTGCCCAGATTAATAACCTGGCGCTGTCGGTTCAGGCACGCTGCAAAGGCTTAACCCCGGACGACGCCAGCTGGCCGGAAGACGGTTACCGCGGCGATTACATCGTCGACCTGGCCGACAGCTTTATGCGTGGCGACACCGTAGCATCCGAAGATCAGAGCTTTACCGGTACCGGCGATGCCGATGATCTGGAAGCCATCCGTCACTTTGCCGTGGCCTATCTGCGTCGCGAACAGGATCTGGATCTGAAAGCCTTTGCTGTCGATTTCGATGTGTATTTCCTTGAGTCTTCCCTGTACAGCGAAGGCAAAGTAGAAGCCGCGGTGAAAAAGCTGATCGACAACGGTTACACCTATGAAGACGGCGGCGCACTGTGGCTGCGTACCACGGATTTCGGTGATGACAAAGACCGCGTAATGCGTAAAACCGACGGTGGTTACACCTACTTTGTACCAGACGTCGCTTACCATATGGATAAGTGGGAACGTGGATTTGAGCGCGTTGTAAACGAGCAGGGGGCGGATCACCACTCGACTATTACCCGTGTGCGCGCAGGCCTGCAGGCACTGAATGCCGGTATTCCGAAAGGCTGGCCGGATTACGTGCTGCACCAGATGGTGACGGTAATGCGCGGTGGCGAAGAAGTAAAAATTTCCAAGCGTGCCGGCAGCTACGTGACCCTGCGCGATCTGATCGACGAAGTGGGCCGCGATGCGACCCGTTACTTCCTTGCGGCGCGTAAAGCCGACAGTCAGCTGACCTTTGATATTGATCTGGCGCGTTCGCAGTCATCCGATAACCCGGTGTATTACATCCAGTACGCTCACGCCCGTGTGTGTTCTATTTTCCGTAAACTGGCGGAAGCTGGTCAGAGCTGGACACAGGAAGAAGGTCTGGCAGCACTGGGTAAACTGGAACTGGAAAGCGAAAAAGAACTGATTGTTAAACTGGGTCGTTATCCGGAAGTGGTGAAACGTTCTGCCGATAACCACGAGCCGCATAACATCGCGACGTATCTGCGTGAACTGGCCGGTGATTTCCACGCCTGGTACAACTCAGAGAAAACGCTGGTGGATGATGCTGAACTGCGTAATGCGCGTCTGACTCTGGCCGAAGCCGTGCGTCAGGTAGTTAACAACGGGCTTAGTTTATTAGGTGTTTCTGCACCGGAAGAGATGTAAGTTCTCTCAAAACGCCAGCTTGTTATAGCGGTTCTGGCGGTTCTGTAGCAGGGACCGCTTGATGGAGGTGGCAGCTCATACAGAACAGTGTGAGCTGCTTCCCTTCCATCAAAAGATAAAGCAAAAGATAAAACACAGGACAAAAACGTGGCGTACTGCGCAGCAGCAGATACCACACCGCCTTACTATACGGCGCTGATTTTAAGACAGGTTAACAGGAATAATAATGTCTGAAGGTGGAAGCAAGATTCCGAAGTGGGTGTGGATTACGACCCCGACTCTGGCCGTGGCGTTCATCGGCTTTATCCTTTATCTGTCTACTATCCCGGCCGGTAATGAACTGGATGCGGTGAAAGGCGATGCCAAAAAAGCGCTGCAGATCGGCGTTGATAAAGCCAAAGAAGAAGCCGCGAAAAAAGTCGATAAGCCTTCCTACGATTTTTACAAACTGCTGGAAAATCAGACCGTCGAAGTTCCTGAAGTTGAGGAATACCACTCCACGCCGAAAGACGCCGAAGAGAAATACCAGTACCTGTTGCAGGTCGGTTCATTCCGCAGTGGCGATGACGCCGAACGTCTGCGCGCCAGCCTGTTGCTGGAGGGTATGGATGCCTATCAGAAAAAAGCCGAAATCAACGGTAATACCTGGTTCCGCGTGTATGTCGGCCCGTTCACTGACCGCTCTAAGCTGAATAAAGCTCAGGACATGCTGGTGGCACGCAGTATCAGTCCGCTGGTGTTGAAAGAACCGCTGAAGAAATAAAACAATTAAGTATTTAGCTCTGCGCTTGAGAAAAACCGGCCTGAATACAAAGCCGGTTTTTTTATTTCTGGCGTATGCAAAATACGCAACCTGCCTGAGGCGTTCTGCTTCCCTCAGGCCGGTCAGATTCGGAAGCCTGTGGCGGAATGCGGTACACTCTGGGGGAATTCATTTTCCCGGGAGCAGAGTGTGCAGACAACATGGCAGCAGGTACTGAGTCAGACCTTTGGTTTTGAATCACTACGCCCCGGTCAGCAACCGGTGGTTGAGGCTCTGTTAGCCGGGCGTTCTGCAGCGGCGATCTTTCCCACCGGTTCCGGTAAATCCCTGTGCTACCAGCTGCCGGCACTTATGCTGCCCAATCTTACGCTGGTGATTTCCCCGCTGTTGGCGCTGATGCAGGATCAGGTGCAGTTTCTGCAATCCAAAGGCATTGCCGCCGCCACCATTGATTCCACTCAAAGCCGTGAACAGACCCAGCAGGTGATGCAGGGCGTCCGTGATGGCAGCATTAAAATTCTGATGGTGTCGGTTGAGCGTTTAAAAAATGAACGCTTCCGCCAGTTTATGAGTGAAATCCCGGTGTCTCTGCTGGTGGTGGACGAGGCGCACTGTATCTCCGAATGGGGTCATAATTTCCGCCCGGACTATCTGAAACTGCCGGATTATTGCCGTGAGTTTGCGGTTAAGCAGGTGTTGCTGTTAACCGCCACAGCCACTCAGGCGGTGATTGAAGATATGCGTTCACACTTTGCCATTGCGCCGCAGGATGTGGTGACCACCGGCTTTTATCGCCCGAATCTGCGTTTATTAGTCCAGCCAAGCCCGGAGCATGAAAGAGTCGGCAAATGCCTGCAATGGCTGCAGCATCTGGCGAAAAAGTCGGCAGAAAAGCAGCAGGATTTTGCTGCGGTTATTTATGTGACGCTGCAGCACACCGCCGAAGACGTGGCAGAGCAGCTGAACCGGCAACTGCCGTTTGAGGTAAAGGCGTATCACGCCGGGCTTGGCCATGAACAGCGCGAGGATATTCAGCAGAAATTTATGCGCGGCGATATTCCGGTCATCGTCGCCACCATTGCTTTTGGTATGGGTGTGGATAAGAGCAATATCCGTCAGGTCATGCATTATGATCTGCCCAAATCCACCGAGAACTACAGTCAGGAAATCGGCCGTGCCGGGCGCGATGGCAATGCCTCAGACTGCATTATGCTGGCTGATGAATCCGGCCTGACCGTGCTGGAGAATTTCGTCTACGGCGATACGCCGGAGCTGAGCAGCATTGAGCATGTGCTGAATGCCATCCGCCAACAGACCCAGAGCCGCAATCAGGTGAGTCAGTGGGAAGTGCTGATGACACCGCTGTCTGCGGAATCCAATATCCGTCTGCTGCCGCTGAAAACCTTATTGGTGAATCTGGAAATGCGCGGCGTACTGACTTCCCAATACAGCTACTTTGCCGAATACCGTTTTAAACCTGAGCTGGCGGAATCTGCATTGCTCGGTCAGTTTCATGGCGAGCCTCAGCAGTTTCTGCAGACCGTACTCAACACCTGTCAGAAAGGCCGTACCTGGTACACGCTGGATGTTGAGGCGCTGGAAAAAGCCGCTGGCAGCAGTGATATTCCGGTACGCGTGCGGGCATTAAAAGCACTGGAATACTGTCAGGAAAAGGGCTGGATTCAGCTGGAAAGCAAACAGATGACGGATGTGTACCGCGTCGATCAGCAGGCGCTGGCGGATCAGTCGCTGGCCGCTACCCTGCATCAGCATTTTATGCAGAAACAGGAAAACGAAATCTCGCGGATTCACAACATGCTGGCCTTGTTCCGTGAGCCGCAGTGCGTGGCGCGTCGGTTGTCTGCGTATTTCGGCGAGGATATGGGGCAGGACTGCGGCGTCTGTTCTGTCTGTCGTGGGCAGTTCCGACCCTGGCCGGAAAAAACAGCCAGCGCCAGTCAGCTGCCAGCAGATCAGCAGTTATTCGGGTATCTGGCAGAACTCAGACAGAAGATTCAGTCGCAGTTTGGCAGTCAGCCATCGCTGGATTTACAGACGCGTTTTCTGTGTGGCATTCAGGTGCCCTGGCTGGGCAAAATCCGCGCCCGTCAGCTGTCAGGTTTTGCTTCCTGTGAGCAGCTGAGTTACGCCGCGGTTAAAGCCCGGGTACAGGCATTAACGCATGGGCAGTAACTTAATCGCCGGACATCCATGCCCAGCGGACCAGAGAAATCATCGTTCATTTCGGCGCTCCAGAGGCGAATTTTAGGCCTCCGCGATGCCACGTTGCAAAGCAATTCAATTGCTGAAATTTATATGGTGACATTGAATTCAGATTCATTGTTAATCCTGAAGACAGGCAATGAGGTTGCCATAAAC
>NZ_DJIO01000170.1:0-266 GCF_002433655.1 Thalassolituus sp. UBA6592
ACGTAGTTTACCGTATGGGTTTCGGTTCTACCCGCGCTGAATCCCGTCAGCTGGTTAGCCACAAGGCTATCGCAGTAAACGGTCAGACTGTAAACATTCCTTCTTACCAGATTAAGAGTGGTGATGTGGTTACTGTTCGCGAAAAAGCGAAAAACCAGGACCGTATCAAAACTGCTCTGGAACTGGCCGGTCAGCGTGCTGACTGTGGCTGGATCGATGTTAATTCAGGCAAGTTGGAAGGGACTTTTAAAGCAGTTCCTGAGCGC
>NZ_DJIO01000170.1:282-3991 GCF_002433655.1 Thalassolituus sp. UBA6592
AACCGGTGAAAACCTGCTGCAGCTGCTGGAATCACGTCTGGATAACGTTGTTTATCGTATGGGCTTTGGTTCTACCCGTGCTGAAGCACGTCAGCTGGTGTCTCACAAAGCAATCACTGTTAATGGTCAGTCCGTTAACATTCCTTCCTTCCAGGTTAAAGGCGGTGATGTGGTAGCTGTCCGTGAGAAGTCAAAGTCTCAGGATCGCATCAAGACTGCACTCGATCTGGCTGGTCAGCGTGCTGACTGCGGTTGGATTGATGTGAATGCCGGCAAGATGGAAGGAACTTTTAAAGCAGTTCCTGAGCGCGCTGATCTCCCTGCGGAGATCAACGAAAACCTGATCGTGGAACTTTACTCTAAATAATAGAGGAACTTAAGGGGCAGCTATGCAGCGTGCAGTTAATGAATTTTTGACTCCTCGCAACATTCAGGTTGATGAGGTAAACAACACCCACGCCAAGGTGACTCTGGAGCCTCTGGAGCGCGGTTTTGGCCACACTCTGGGAAGCGCATTGCGTCGTATCCTGCTGTCCTCTATGCCAGGCGCAGCAGTCGTAGAATGCGAAATCGACGGCGTTCTGCATGAGTACAGTGCTATCGAAGGTGTGCAGGAAGACGTTATTGAAATCCTGCTGAACCTGAAAGGGGTTGCGGTCAAATTACATGAACGTGACGAAGCAATCCTGAGCCTGACCAAAACTGGTCCGGCAACAGTGACAGCTGCCGATATTCAACTGGATCATGGTGTTGAAATTGCCAACCCGGATCACGTCATTGCCAATATTGGTGAAGGCGCTGAGCTGAAAATGAGCCTGAAAGTTGCTTCCGGTCGTGGTTACGAGACTGTTGAGTCCCGCAACCAGAACGATGAAGAAACCAAGGCCATTGGCAAACTCCAGCTGGATGCCACTTACAGCCCGGTTAAACGTGTGTCTTACAGCGTAGATTCTGCGCGTGTAGAACAGCGTACTGACCTGGATAAGCTGGTTATCGATCTGGAAACCAACGGTACTATTGATCCGGAAGAAGCGATTCGCCGTTCCGCGACCATCCTGCAGCAACAGCTGGCCATCTTCGTAAACCTGGAAAACGACGAAGTCGTTGAAACGGTTCGCGAAGAAGAAGAGATCGATCCGATTCTCCTGCGTCCTGTGGACGATCTGGAGCTGACTGTTCGTTCTGCCAACTGTCTGAAGGCCGAAAACATCTACTACATTGGTGATCTGATTCAGCGCACTGAAGTTGAGCTGCTGAAGACACCGAACTTAGGTAAGAAGTCTCTGACTGAAATCAAAGACGTTCTCGCCTCACGCGGACTGTCGTTGGGTATGCACCTGGAGAACTGGCCACCTGCCAGCCTCCGTAACGACGATAAAGTATTAGCCTGAGCGGAACGTTCAGTTAGTTAAGGAATTTAACCATGCGTCATCGTAAAAGTGGTCGTCACTTCAATCGTACTAGCGCACACCGTCAAGCCATGTTTAAAAACATGGCGGTGAGCCTGTTCGAGCATGAAATCATCAAGACTACTCTGCCAAAAGCGAAAGAGCTGCGTCGTGTAGCTGAGCCACTGATCACTCTTGCAAAAGAAGATTCAGTTGCTAATCGCCGTCTGGCCTTTGCCCGTACTCGTAGCAAAGAAGCAGTAGGTAAGTTGTTCACTGACCTGGGTCCGCGTTATCAGTCCCGTCCTGGTGGCTACATTCGTATTCTGAAATGTGGTTTCCGTGCCGGCGATAATGCACCAATGGCCTATGTCGAGCTGGTTGACCGTCCTGCTGTTGAAGCAGCTGACGTTGTTGAAGTAGCTGACGACGAATAAGCTCCGGCTTATTGAAAAAACCCGCCACCTGCAAAGGTTGCGGGTTTTTTGGGTCTGTTTGTTCTGCAGATCATCTTATAAGCGTGATCTGCAGAACTTATTTTTCCTTGCTCAGTGCGATGATCTCTTCTGCCAGCATACGGGCGCCGGCAACTGATGGGTGATCGTCGTCAAAGTAGAGACTGGTACTATTCCGCACTGCATAGCAGTCTGAATCGCCACAGTATATCCCGGCCGGATCGATCAGCTTCGGTTCGCTGCTGAACTGCATTTGCTCTAATGCATGAAGAATGTAGGCGTTGCGCTCCTGATAGAATTTTCTGCTTAACCCGGGGATGGTGATATTTTCAGCGTCTTCAGGGATGTCGGCGTCTGAAATTATCCTCATTATGCGGGCTGACAACTCTGGAATTGGTAACATCAGGTATACCTGCTTACCAGCCGCCTGAAGATGCTCAATCTGATGCTTCAAAGAGGACGTCATAAGCTCTCTGTCTGCCTCTTCAGCCGGATTGGCGGTGAGGTGACTGCTGAGGGAATCGCCTCCATATAAGGCCCTGGTGTAGCGGTGACCGAGTACTACATGTTTTACATCAGCGTCCTCAGCAACATAGTCGGTGGTTGCGTTGAGCCAACGACTGCATCTGCTGAAGTCATCCGCTTGCCCGTAAGACGGGGCGCAGCCGGAATAGCTGTGATGTTGTACAGCAATACCGGCGGGTTCTAATTCCTGTGCTAATGCATAGGCCAGTTCGATGACGTGGCTGTCGCCAATGACCGCCCACTCCGTCTTGCCGGTAAAATAGCGACAAGCGGACTCAGGCGGTATCTCGGCCGTTTTTTTAGAGTGACACGTTTCCCGGTATGGGCTTGGTTTCGCACTGTCAAACAAAGGAGCGAGATGAGGGAAGCGTTGCGGCAGGCCGCCATTATTTTCGTAATATTTTCCGCCAGCATAGACCAGCGCTGCGGCAATCAGGATCAAAGCCAGACCTGTTCTGCCGGAAGAGCGGGTAGGCTGCTCGATGAAGCGATAGGAGATCACCGACGCGATAAAAGCGAGCAATATCCCTGCTATTAATTCGCGGGTGTCGGTCAGTTGATTTAATGTCAGCAGGACCACAACCGGCCAATGCCAGAGATACAGTGAATACGAATAGTCACCGGTTTTCTGTATTGGTTCGAATGCCATAACCGGCAGCTTTCGCGGTTTGCTCAGTATGGCAATCATCGCCGCTGAAACCGGAATGAGAGTCGCCGCTCCAGGCCATGAAATTGTATTGTCGAGCATAAAAAAGCACAGGATGATGACTGCTATGGCAAGGTTGAAAACTGTGGTGCCTTTTTTAATCGTCAGCCTGTTTTGCAGAATAAATGCCGAGCCACCGGCGAGTAGTTCCCAGAATCGGCTGGTAAGCAGGTAAAACCCAGCCGCCGGATTCTCCCTGCTGTAAAGAACGGACGCTACGGCACCAGCAATCGTGCCGGCGATGATAAAGCCGCCAATCCAGCTGGCAGGGAATATTCGGTGCAGTGCCCAGAGTAGGACCGGAAAAATAATGTAGAACTGCCATTCAACCGATAATGACCAGGTGTGAAGCAGAATTTTCTCGTGGGACTCAATATCAAAATACCCTGCTTCTGACAGGAAGGTTGAGTTTGAGTGGAAGGTGATGGCTGACGATACATGCTCACCCAGAGTGATCAGGTCGGCAGGAGAATAAATCTGGTAACCAATCAGCAGCACAAACAGCAGCAGGGCGGTCATAGCGGGTACTATGCGCAGCACCCTGGCTTTATAAAACGTTAAAAAGGAAAAGGAATCTGCGCTCAGCGATTTAACGATAATCGCTGTCATCAGATAGCCGGAAATAACGAAAAATA
>NZ_DJIO01000170.1:4299-14935 GCF_002433655.1 Thalassolituus sp. UBA6592
GATAGCCGGAAATAACGAAAAATACGTCAACGCCGGCAAAGCCGCCGGGCATCCAGGCAGGATTGAAGTGATATAACACCACACCGATGACCGCCAGCGCTCTCAGCGCGTTAATATCCTTGCGGAACGAAGAGGGGCGCGGGGCGGTCTTAAAGGTAAATCCGTTTATCAGCTTTTGCTTCATGCTTGCGGTGTTGAGTTCTTATTGTAATAACCCCAGGCTCAGCCACGGCACATAGGTAATCACCAGTACACAGGCCAGCAGGATAAAGAAGAAAGGAATGGTCGCACGGTACAGTGTCATCACCGGCTTATTAAAGCGGAAGCTGGCGATAAACAGGTTCATACCGACCGGCGGGGTAAAGTAACCAAGCTGCATATTCGCCAGGAACAGAATCCCCAGATGAATCGGGTGAATACCGTAATTCACCGCAATAGGCAGAATGATCGGAATCATAATCACCAGCGCCGAGAATATATCCAGCATCATCCCCAGAATCAGCAGAAACAGGGTTAACAGCAGCAGGAAGGTGAACGGGTTGCTGATGTGCTGCTGGATGTAACCAAAAATCATCTCGGGTACACCAGCGTCGATCATGTAGTTGGTCGAGGCAATGGATACCGCCAGAATCAACAGAATCGCACCCACCAGTTTCATCGAATCGCGCATCACTACCGGCAGTTCTTTCAGGGTGATTTCACGGCGTATGATCACGGTGACAATCAGTACATAGAAAGCAGTTAACGCTGCTGCTTCAGATACGGCAAAGATACCGCTGTAAATGCCGCCAAGAATGACAAACGGCAGTGGGATTTCCCACACGCAGTCTTTAATGGCTGCCAGCGCTTCTTTCTTATCAAAAGGATGGGTTTCGCGCTCCATGCCGCGGGTCTGCCAGGCGCTGTAGAGTGACAGTGCCAGCAGCATCAGCCCACCGGGTAACAGACCGGCGATAAACAGATCATCGATACTGACAGGTGTGTCCAGTGCCATCTGCTGAGCAACAACACCATACAGAATCAGTGGCAGGGAAGGCGCAAATAACAGGCCTAGGCTGCCGGACGTCGTTACCAGGCCAAGGTTAAAAGATTCTTTGTAGCCAGCTTTTGCCAGTGCCGGAACCAGCAGTGCGCCAAGCGCGACGATGGTTACGCCGGAAGCACCGGTAAAGGCGGTAAACAGCGCACAGGCTATCAATGCAACGATGGCCAGGCCACCCGGCATCCAACCCAGAAAGGCATCGGTAATGCGCACCAGGCGCTGCGGTGCTTTGCTTTCACCGAGCAGGTAGCCGGCAAAAGTAAACAGCGGAATGGCGATAAGCACCGGCATTTCAGCGACCTGATAAATACTGACCGCCATGGCCTGCAGATCAACGTCGGTTTGGTAATAGCCCCATAATGCGGAAGCGGCAATAACGGTAAACAGAGGAGCGCCGGCCAGTGCCAGCAGCAGCAGAACAACAGTAACCAGAATACTCATGCGTCAGCGGCTCCCGGACGGACAGCCGTCAGCAGATCGTTGATAGCCTGCAGTGCAAATCGCACGGCCATCAGGCTGAAGGTCAGCGGCATAATCGCCTGTAATGGCCATGCCGGTACCTCACCAAATACGGTGTCGCCATACTGCCACGCCGCCTGAACGAATTCCGCACTGTGCCAGCCGATCACGCCACAAATAAAGGCCGCAAAAGCCTGAGTCAGAACACTGAGCCAGCGTTTAACACTGTCTGGTGCCATACGGTTAATTAGGTCGATGGTGATGTGTTCGCGTGAGCGGGTGGCAATCAGGGCGCCGAACAGGCCGACCCAAAGCACCATGACGCGCAGGAAAGGCGAGATCCACAGGATGCCTCCACCAAACAGCAGGCGCGCGAGAATATCGAAACCTGCCAGCACGATCATAATAAAAAGCAGAAGCACCAGAATGGCGTCTTCTGCTTTGTGTAACAGAGTCAGCAGTTTCTTCATTGTTGAGCGCGCAGGGCTTCCAGTTTGTTGACCAGCTTGTTGTAGGTCTCAACCGGATAGACGTCATCCGCAGCAAGGGCTTTCTTGGCATCGGCAGCCAGCTTGCGCCAGGCGACACGGTCTTCTTCTGTCAGCTGAACGAATTCCATGCCGTTCTGAATCAGCGCCTGACGGGCGCCTTCTTCGTCTTTGGCATTCTGTTTATCCAGCTCGGCAAAGGTATCGCGCATAACGCGTTTAACAATGGCCTGATCTTCGTCACTCAGACGGCTGAAGGCTTTATCGCTGACGGTCAGCATGCCAAACAGGAATACCAGCGGGAAATCCGTGGCGTAGTTCACTTTCGTGTGCCATTGCAGAGCAATAGAGGTACTTGGGTTGATGGCAACGGTATCGATCAGCCCGGTCTGCAGGCTGGTGTAGACGTCAGATACCGGCAGGGAGATCGGCTGTACGCCGCCGTTTTCAAAAATGGTCTGGCTCATGCGGTCGCCTTCCGGCACCCAGACTTTCTTATTGCGCACATCCACGGATGATTTCAGTGGCGTATCGGACATCAGGTAAGCAAAGCCGCCCTGAGACAGGCCGAGGATAACGTAGCCTTTTTCTGCCAGAGTATCGGTGATGTAAGGGTCAAACTCTTCCCGTACAGCGCTGACTTCATCCAGGTTGCGGAACGTGAACGGCAGTGAATACAGCTGAGTAACGTTGCTGACGTCGGCCAGTGCGCCGATCGACATCATGCCGCCCTGCAGCTGATTAATGCGCATTTTACGCAGTACAGTGCTGTCGCTGCCCTGTACGCCGCCGGGGAAGTACTTAACACTCACGCGGCCTTCCGTTTCCTTCTTGATGGTAGCTGCGGCTTTGCGCATCTCTTTCATCCAGTTGGTGCCATCCGGCGCCAGCGTGGCAATTTTGAGGGTCGTAGCTGCCTGGCTGAGAGGGGCAATCAGGCTCAGCGCAATGGCTGCCGCGGTCAGAAATTTCATATTGTTTTACTCAAAGTAATCGGAGGATTCGTCGAGCAGGGTCTGTGCCTGCTGCTGTGCCAGATGATTAATCAGGGTCAGTCCTTCGTAGGCCGGATCTTTGTCCAGCGCCTGCTGCAACAGGCTGTCATGCAGCTCCTGATCGAACATCAGACGGGCGTATTGTTTGGCGTACAGGACATAAGCCATCAGGTTATGACCGTCGCTGTATTCAATGGCGTTTTCAAAATGCTCGCGGCCAACTTCCGGTTTGCCGCCCACCGATGGCGGCAGCTGAGTGGCCAGTACACCAAGGTAAACCTGCAGGGTACCGTTGTCGTGCGAAGGGTCATGTTCAGCGACCCAGCTCAGCAGGGTCTGAACCTTGTTGAGCTGAGCAACGGCGTTCCAGTCATCGCTGTTGGCCTGAATCCAGCCAGCCCAGGCGGTGCCCATGGCATAGAAGACATCAATATCGTCATCATCAAATTCTTCGTCCAGACCGGCACGTAACTGGTCTGCCGGGCCATCAATCAGCTCGCAGGCGTCGGCATCGTACTCACACAGAGCACGACGGGCGTAGCCCATGGCTTTGTCAGCCAGAGGTTTGGCCTCCTGCGGATCTTTGCTGAACACACCGGCGTATGCACCGTAGAGGCGGGCGCCGGCCATCAGGAAGTTCTCATTATCCGGATAGGTGAGGATCAGAGCGTCCAGTAACAGCAGGTAGGCGGGAGCTCCGGCTTCAACAATGGCCGGGTCTTCCTGGTTCATCATCGAGCGTGACAGGTTGTCCGGCAGACGGCTTATGGAACAGGCACTGATGCTGAGGGTGGCCAGCAGCATCAGGATATGCGTTGGTCTCATCATGAATATTCAAAGTTACGACTGGTAGTAGTGGGCGGATTTTACACTGGTTAACCTTGCGGTTTCATTAAATTGCCCGCGGTTTTACCCCGCCGCGGGCCTGTGACAGGGCCGAACTCACTGTTGCGCCAGCTGGCTCAGCGGCAGATGCTCGGATGGGGCGCCAATAATAAAGTCGATGCCAATCGTGCGCAGAATGTCCCAGACGTTGTTGTTCGGGCTGTATTCGGCGATGGTTTTCTTGGCCATAAAGTGTGCGATTTCCTGAATCGACTTAACCAGTGCGTAGTCGGCAGAGCTGGTGTGCAGACCAGAGATGAAGTTACGGTCAATTTTGACGTAATCCACCGGCAGCACTTTCAGGTATTCGAACGACGACTGGCCGGTACCGAAGTCAGACAGTACGAACTTACAGCCGAGGCTGCGCATTTCGTGCATAAAGTCGGCGGCGTCTTCCAGATTGCGGATGGCTGAGGTTTCATTCAGCTCGAAGCACAGTTTTTTCACCGGTACGTCTTTTTCCCGCGCCTGCTCAAAAATGTATGACAACAGACTGTCATCGTTAATGGCATGGCCGGAAAGGCGTAACATAAAGCGGCTGATCTTCTCGGCTTCTGCCTGATGATCCGCCAGCCACTGCACCAGCTGCTCGATGGTCCAGCGGTCGAGTGCATACATACGGTTGTAGTTTTCTGCGGCCTGGAGGTAATCCATCGGCGGAATCTGTCTGCCGTTTTCGTCTTCGATACTGACCATCACTTCATACTGGCGGCTGTCTTTGTGACGGTCCTGGATGGCGTTGACCGGCACACACTGCACCTGCAGCTGATCATTGTTCAGCGCCTGATTGAGCTTGTTGCCCCAGGCCATAAACTGGTCCTGACGCTGATGGCTCTCGTCATCCGCTTCATAAACTTCAATACGGCTGCCGCCTTTCTCTTTGGCCATCAGACAGGCTGCTTCGCCGTGTTCAATCAGGTCGGACGCTTCTTCCAGCTCGTTGCTCATAGCGGCCAGACCCATACTCAGGTGAATACGGAACTGACCCTCATCGCTGCTGATGTTGGTGGCTTCAATCTGCTTTTTAATCTGTTGCGCGGTTGCCATTGCGGTGGTCGGGTCCTGCTGATTGAGGAACAGAGCAAACTCGTTGGAACCGATACGCGAGGCGATAACGTTTTCCTGCTCGCCAAGAATGGTGGCCACACTTTGCAGGCAGGTATCACCACCTTCAACACCGTAGTTTTTGTTGATCAGCTTAAACTGGTCAATATCCAGCATGCACAGGGATCCCGGAGTGTCGGTGCGCATGTTGGTGAGGAAGCGTTCCTGCAGCAGGCGCAGGAAGTGCTGGCGGTTAAACAGTCCGGTTAATGGATCGATATTCGCCTGCTCTGACAGATCGCGGTAAATCTCCTGCACCAGTTTATCGACGCTGCGGTCAACGGCAGATTCGTCCTGCTCGTACAGACGTTTCACGCGGCCGTCATCGAACGCCGCGGCAAGCTCAGCCAGAGTAAAGTCGATTACTTTCATACCCGAGTGGTTTACGCAGGCGAAGCGGGATGCGTCGTGGGCGATCCACACCACAGACACGGACTGATCCTGCTCGGTGAGCAGCAGCCAGTCGCCGACCTGCAGGTTCATGGCACGGCGCATGCCTTTGCCTTCCGGCACCACCTCGGCTGGTTTGGCGACAAACGCCGGCAGGTCGATGGCTTCGCGGATATGACCCTGACTCAGGTGTTCTTCCGCAGCCTGCAGAATATCGTCATGCCAGCGCTGGTGTTCGGGCAGACTGCCATTGAGGTTATCCATTTCTGAGCGCGCCAGTTCCATCATCGGACGGAAGCGGTCCAGCAGTTCACGGCGGCCACTGTTTTTGTTGCCGAACAACACCAGTACCTGACGGTAGAGTTTAACGGCACCGTTAAAGCGTTTGCTCTCCGGCCCTTCGCGCAACAGCAGCAGCGACAGCATCTGCTGCCAGCCATTGTTCAGCCAGTCGACCACGCAGGTTGGCAGGGTGCGGTTGGCGCAGTCGCGTCCGATCAGTTGTTCGACCTGAGTGCGGACTTCCTGCATGCGGTGCTCGCCTTCGGCGGCCTGGGCAACGCGTTCGGCATTCTGGCGGGCTTTGCGTTCCGCTGAGCTGACCAGCCCCTGCAGATTCTCCAGCAGGTCTTCCAGTGAGTTTTCGTCGCCTTCCAGGTTGTTGACCACCGGGCCAATCAGGTTCTCCAGCTTTTTAGAGACCTGACCTTCGCCACTGGTGGTGAGCTGGCCGAGTTTGGCCAGCAGGTTGAGAATCAGGCGCCCCGGGTGATCCGGGTTAAACAGCAGACTGGCGTCTTTCAGCATCAGCTGCAGCAGTGGCCAGCCAAGTTGTTCGATGTAGGGTTTTACAAAGCCGGCGACCTGATCGCTTTCCAGCATGTTCTGGGTGACGTGTTCCAGGGTTTCGATGGCGTCACGGGATTCAACCGGCAAGCTGACTTCCCGGGCTGCCAGAGCCTGCTCCATGGCTTCCCGCACATTGACGGCGGCTACGGTTTGCTCTTTTGCCAGTTCACTGACCAGTTCTTCAATTTCTGCCGGCTGCGCCTGGGGCAGCTGATTGTCGGCCACTTCGGATTCCAGTCGCTGATAGCGCAGACGCAGCAGGTTCTGGATATTACTGAAGGCCTGACGTGCTTCTTCCTGGTGGCGGCGGAAGTTCTGGGCCGCATCTGCCGGACTTTCCGGCGTTGGCTGCCAGGCGGCATTGGCAGCGCTTGCGGCACTGTTATCCTGCGGCGACGTGGCGGCATTGTTGCTGTTGTTGTCGCTGTTGTTGCTGTTGTTGTTGCCTGAACTGGCACCGGATCCGCTGCCGGAACCACCATTGCCCTGACCGTCGTCGCTGACCACGACCTTGCGTGGTTTGCGGTAACGGAAGGTCAGTGGGATATCAATTTCTTTAATCAGGTGCTGATAGGAGGCCTGCAACAGGCTGCCGGCGACGTCTTCAAACACGCTGAAGGCGAGATCGCGGGCGGCCTGATCAAGTCCCAGTTTTTCCAGTGCATCGCGGAATGCTTCTGTCACTGTGGTCGGGCCAATCGGGTTGAAGCAGTGCTCAATCGGGGCATCGGACAGGGCATCAAGCAGCTGGCGCAGTTCAAAGGTGATGTGGGCCAGTTTCGATTGCAGGTGTGAGGCCGTTACCTTGGCCAGCAGCCAGTCTTCAAAATCGGCCTGCTGTACCAGAGATAAGCGCAGCTCACCGCTTTCCGCTTCGTGATCCGGGGTGTATTCCGCTTCGCCGGCGAGCCAGCGTTCCATTTGTCGGTCAAGGTTAGCGACGAACTGAGTGAGAAGGTCTCCGGCGTTCTGCTTCGCCTGCTTCTCCAGCTTCAGCCATTGCTGCTGTTCGCCGGTGTTGTGCGCTTTGTTGGCTTTATCGAAGGTACCTTCGAGGAACTCCGGCAGCCATTTCTTTGGCAACAGATCACTGAGACGCTTACTTTCCGCTTTAATTTCAGCGATGTAGGCAGTGCGCCGGGCGCTGTCGATTTTGCTGTCTTTGCGATGACGCTGACTGAATTCCTGTAAACGCAGAAACAGGCTGTCGTCCTGGGAAGGCAGGCGCAGCCCGACATGCTGTTCATTGTCGTGCACCCATTCGGTCAGCACTTCGATATGTTCATCATCGAGTTGCAGCGACAGAGTATGTTTACCCGAGGTGTCTTCAGGGCGGCCGTGGGGCCAAAGCAGGTTAAGTCCGGTCTGTGAATAGTCCACGACCTGACAGTCATAGGTTCCACCGCTGGCGAGCGTCAGTCTGGCATTGAAACTGATGGAAAAGCGGGGATGTTCACGAAGTTCAGCAGCCATGTTTCCTTCCAGTTATGGCGACGTACCAGTCCACTGGTTTGTCTTGTCGTTGCGCTGCCAATCCGGGTTGATGGCAGTCGCTCAGGTAAAAATTAATATTATCGCGTGGGTAATTCGCATCTGCATATAGTTATAAAGTCTGGCTCACTAACGGCCAGCTGAAAAGCAGGAATGACGACTCAGGCAGATTAAATGTCGTCATTCTGATGCTGATCACGCAGTTGTCGCAATTTGCGATACAGGGTGCGTTCGCTGACACCAAGTTTTTTGGCCAGTGCAGCGTTATCGCCCGTATATGCCCGGGCGATCCGTTCCAGATAAACGCTTTCAAGATTTGCCAGCGGCAGAATCTCGCTGCTCCCAAGTGTAATGCTTTCAGATGACAGTATGGCTGAAGATGCCGGAAACGGCTCGAGATGTTCTGGTTCAACCGAATTGCCATCGCAAAGCAGCACCGCACGCTCCAGCAGGTTGCGCAATTCACGGATATTGCCCCGATACTTATGACTGATCAGCCAGTCGCAGGCGCGGTCCGACAGTTGCAATACCCGGTGACGTGACAGCTGCTCCAGCAGATGGGTTGCCAGCGGAATTATATCCTCCGGGCGTTCATTCAGGGTGGGTAAATACACCGGGAACGGACTGATACGGTAATAAAGATCTTTGCGGAAGGTTCCTTCTGAGATCATTTCTTCCAGCTTTTGATGAGTGGCGCAAATTAGCCGAAAGTCAGCCTGTTTTGGCGTAATGCTGCCCACCGGACGATAACTGCCGCTTTCAATCAGGCGCAGCAGCTTTACCTGCATCGCCAACGGAATATCCCCCACTTCATCAAGGAACAGAGTGCCACCACGGGCAGCCTCCACCAGGCCGGGTTTGCGATGTGTGGCGCCGGTAAATGCGCCTTTTTCATGGCCGAATAATTCGCTTTCGAACAGCGTCTCTGTCAGCCCGGAGCATTCCACTGTCACAAACGGACTGGCGGCGCGGTCGCTGTGGCTGTGCAGGTATTGAGCCGCCAGTTCTTTCCCGGTACCCGATTCCCCTAACAGCAGAACACTGATGTCGCTCGGAGCTGCGCGGCTGAGCAGTTCCAGCATCTGCGTATAAGCAGCACTGTATCCGACCATTCGTGATGCCGGATTGTCGGTGGCAGACCGCACCGGATGCATGATCTCGATAAAATAGCGGATCTCGCCTTCGTCATCGCGGATCGGATTAAGCTCCACATCCACGTGCTCGCGACCGTTGGCGGTGTTGTGAATATGCAGAATACGCTGGCGTTGTCCGGAATCCAGGCATTGGCGCAGCGGGCAGGTCTCACCGGCCTGGTCACAGGGGACGCGATAGCCGTGGGACACTTCGTAGCAGTGACGTGACAGTAAAGCCTGATCCTGGGAAAAGGTCTGACGGTAAGCCTCGTTGGCGGCGCAGATCTGATAGTCGCGGTTCATCAGAATGGCCGGGGCGGTAATCGCATCCAGCAGCGATGAGATGGCCGGCAGTGAGTGGTAATCCGTTGGGTGGCTCATGCAATGTCATTCCTGTCGTTCGGTATGACAAATCTGGCAGCTGAATCCGGCGCTGTAAAGGATAAGTACCTGAGACATTCTGCCTCATAGTGTAAAGATCGGCTGCTATATCTGTTCTGAAGCCCGTGCTGGAGCGCTTCAGGGCAGGGCCAGCAGGCTGTGCAGGCATTAAGTAATTAACTGGCCTGCTCTTTGCTCTCTGGCAAACAAAGAGAAACAGAATGCGGGAAGCAGCATGGTAAGGGTTAAACAATGGGAAAGTGAGAACCGGCTCAGTTATCTGATGATCGAGCCTATTTCCCGCCGCAGTGCGCTGGTCGATGTGTACCCGGATCAGCAGGAAGAGTGTCTGAATATTTTACAGATGCGCGGTCTGCATAACGCTTATCTGCTTTATACATTTAACCATGAATTTAATATGGATATTCCCGGTGTGATGATTAAACCGGACATGCCGTTGCCGGAAAAGGTTTTACCTTTAGGCGAAACTCACATTGAACGTCTGCAGAATTCCACGCAGGAATTTGCTGCTTATGTGTGTGAAGGACATGTTTTTTCCGGCGAATGGTGGCTGCCGTTTGCACTGCGACAAATTGGCGCAGATGGATCGTGTGGGAAATCCGTTATGCTGCCGCTCGCTAACCTGCCGGATGACCATATTCTGCACCCTGGCAGGGTGATTTCGGGTATTCGCATCAGCACTGTAAGGCAGGAAAAAGCCTTTGCTGACAATCAAAATGCCGAGGTGTTTATCCGTGGTTGAATCAATGAATTTATTAAAAAGCAGAGTAGACTTTTTTATAAATTTCCGGATGGCGAAGGCTCCGGAAGAAATCTTTTTTCATCAATCTGACATCTGTCAATTTAAAGTACCTTTCCCTTGCAATCGGAGGATCTGCAATGATCAGTGAAAGTCTGGTTGATATTTCGCGGCTGCAGTTTGCAATCACCGCGCTTTATCACTTTCTGTTTGTTCCGCTGACGCTGGGCCTGTCGTTTATTTTAGCGATTATGGAGTCCACGTACGTTATGACTGGTAAACAGGTTTACCAGGATATGGTGAAATTCTGGGGCAAATTATTCGGTATTAACTTTGCCCTGGGTGTGACGACTGGTCTGACCATGGAGTTCCAGTTCGGTACCAACTGGGCTTATTACTCACATTATGTAGGGGATATTTTTGGTGCGCCTCTGGCGATTGAAGGTCTGATGGCTTTCTTCCTGGAATCCACCATGATCGGCCTGTTCTTTTTTGGCTGGGACCGTATGTCCAAAGTCCAGCACCTTGCAGTGACCTGGCTGGTGGCGATTGGTTCTAACCTGTCTGCGCTGTGGATTCTGATTGCTAACGGCTGGATGCAGAATCCGGTTGGTGCCGAATTTAATTTCGAAACCATGCGTATGGAAATGACCAGCTTT
>NZ_DJIO01000170.1:15240-37211 GCF_002433655.1 Thalassolituus sp. UBA6592
ACCATGCGTATGGAAATGACCAGCTTTGCTGAAGTACTTTTCAACCCGGTTGCTCAGGTTAAATTTGTTCACACCACCTCTGCCGGTTATGTAACAGGTGCCATGTTTGTGCTGGGTATTTCCAGCTACTACATGCTGAAAAAACGCGATCTGCCATTTGCCCGTCGTTCATTTGCGATTGCTTCAAGCTTCGGTTTTGCTGCGATTCTTTCCGTGATTATTCTTGGTGACGAATCCGGTTACGAAATTGGTGACGTACAGAAAACCAAACTGGCTGCCATTGAAGCGGAATGGGAAACTCAGGAAGCGCCCGCGGATTTCACTCTGATTGGCTTCCCGAGCCAGGACGATATGGAAACTCACGGGGCGATCAAAATTCCGGGTGTACTGGGCCTGATTGCTACCCGCTCGCTGGATGAAGAAGTGGTCGGTATTAAAGATCTGCTGGCTGAACACGAAGAACGCATTCATCGCGGTATGGAAGCTTACGGCCTGCTGGAAAAAATGCGCGCCGGTGATAAATCTGAACCAACCGTTGCTGCGTTTGATGCATTAAAAGACGACCTGGGTTACGGCCTGCTGCTGAAGAAATACACTGAAAACGTGGTCGATGCGACTGACGAGCAGATCAAAATGGCTGCCAAAGACAGTATTCCTCAGGTTGCCCCTATGTTCTGGAGCTTCCGCATTATGGTGGCCATTGGTTTCCTGATGCTGCTGATGATTGCGACTTCTTTCTGGTCCAGCATCCGTCACAACATGGAACAGAAACCATGGTTGCTGAAAGCGCACCTGTGGGCCATTCCATTGCCATTCCTGGCATGTGAAACCGGTTGGTTTGTGGCGGAATTTGGTCGTCAGCCATGGGCGATCGGTGAAGTGCTGCCGACTCATCTGGCGGTATCCAGTCTGACCATGACCGATCTTTTCCTCAGCCTGGGCAGCTTTATCGCACTGTATTCCCTGCTGCTGGTGGCAGAGATTTATCTGATGTTCAAATTTGGTCGCATGGGGCCTTCTGCTCTGCATACCGGCCGTTATCACCATGAACAGAATGCCTCTGGTGCTTCCGCTGCACCGGCTCAGGCAGTAAAAGATCCGGCGTAAGGAGCAGATCATGGATTATGAAGTTTTAAAAGTTATCTGGTGGGTGCTGATCGGTGTACTGCTGATTGGCTTCGCCGTCACCGACGGCTTCGATATGGGTGTTACTTCGTTGCTGCGTGTGGTCGGTCGTACCGACTCTGAGCGTCGGGTAATGCTCAACAGTGTGGGTCCGCACTGGGATGGTAACCAGGTGTGGTTTATTACTGCCGGTGGTGCCATTTTCGCTGCGTGGCCTGTGGTTTATGCCGTTGCTTTCTCCGGTTTCTACTGGGCTCTGTTGCTGGTTCTGTTCGCACTGTTCTTCCGTCCGGTGGGTTTTGAATACCGCTCTAAAGTGGAAGATCCACGCTGGCGTGGTGCCTGGGACTGGGGTCTGACCATTGGTGGTGCTGTACCTTCGCTGGTGTTCGGTGTGGCCTTCGGTAACCTGCTGTTAGGCGTTCCTTTTGGTATCGACGAGTTTATGCGTTCAACCTACACAGGTTCTTTCTGGGCACTGCTGAACCCGTTTGCTCTGGTGGCCGGTCTGGTCAGTCTGGGTATGCTGGTGATGCACGGTGCGACGTATCTGCAGATGCGTACAGCCGGTGATCTGCATGAGCGTGTGCGTAAAACTGCGCTGCTGATGGCGATTGTTGTGACCGTACTGTTCGCTCTGGCGGGCGTGTGGCTGGCAATGGGTATCGATGGCATGGTGATCACTTCAACTGCAGTTGATCCGGGTGGTGTTATCACTCCGCTGGATAAAGTTGTGGAAGTACGTGAAGGTGCCTGGCTGTCTAATTACAGCGAATATCCGATCACTATCCTGGCGCCTGTGGTTGCATTTGCAGGGTTGTTGCTGACGGCCGCTATGTCTGCGGCTAACCGTGGCGCACTGGCATTTGTCAGCAGCTCACTGGCGATTGCCGGTATCATTCTGACTGCCGGTGTCAGTCTGTTCCCGTTCGTGATGCCATCCAGTACCAACCCATCTCAGTCACTGACTATGTGGGATGTGGTATCCAGTGAAATGACACTGAATATTATGTTCTGGGTTGCCATGGTCTTCGTACCGATTGTGCTGTCTTACACAGCCTGGGGTTACTACAAAATGCGTGGCCGTCTGACCACAGATTTTATCGAAGACAACAAATACAGCACTTACTGAGTGGCTTTAACAGGTGGCGGGTAAGCCCGCCACTGAGGAGAAAATTATGTGGTACTTTGCCTGGATTTTAGGTGTTCTGCTGGCGTGTTCTTTCGGTATTCTGAATGCCATGTGGCTTGAGAATAACGAGGACTTTGACCGCGATGCGGATAAATAAGAGTAAGGGAGCGTATGAGCGCACCTGACTATAAAGCGTTCGGCCCGCTGTATGCGGGCTGGGCCCGTTTCCTGTCTCTGGCCGGTTCGTTCGCACTGGCTGTTCTGCTGATGTTTACTCAGCACGATCCCTGGATCAGCTATCCTGTTGTTGACCGTATCCTGCTGTTGCTGACATTTGTCGGTACCGGAGCCGGTTTTGTGCACGGCCTTGGCTATGTTCCTGTGCTTAAATTCTTTCGCCTTCTGTTCAGCCCCTATGTTGGCTGGCCACTGATGCTGGCCGGTATTTTATGGTGGGTCAGCTGAGCGCAGAGTGAAGCGCGGGTGCGACAAAAGATACGGTAAATGAAGCTGTCACAGAGGTGTTATTTCTGTATGCTTATCTGGTAATTTAAATGTTGGTTTAACCGACGCTTTGTCGTCACAGAAAAACAACAGGAGATAATTATGGCTCTGAGCAAAGAAGATCTTTTGAAAGCAGCGGGCGAGTCGGTTAATCCGGTCGATGCCGCAGCAGCAGAAGCCTTGTTACAAAAAGGTGCGGTTGTACTCGATGTACGCGAGCCTGCCGAATTTGATATGGGGCATTTACCGGGTGCCGTTAATGTTCCGCGCGGTGTTCTGGAATTCCGTGTTGGTGATCATCCGGCACTGTGTGATCCGGCTGCTGAAATTCTGCTGTATTGCAAAAACGGCGGGCGCAGCACGCTGGCAGCGCATACTTTAAAACAGATGGGCTTCGACAATGTTCGCATGCTGGTGGGTGGCTTTGATGGCTGGTCCGGCTCTGTGCACAAAGTGGAAGTCGATCCGAGCATGTATAAATAATTAGCAGGGAAGGTTCTGATTATGCGTTATCTGATGATGGCAGTGGCATTAAGTGCCGGCAGTGTTCAGGCGGCAGAGGTGGATGTATTAACCGCAGAAGCACGTCAACAGGCTCAGGCTTTGGGTCAGTCGCTGATGAAAACCCTGAAACAGGGAATTAAAAGCTCGGGTCCGGTGGAAGCAATCGGTCTGTGTAATGTGCAGGCACCGGCCATTGCCAGTCAGCTCAGTCAGGGGGAATGGCAGGTGGGGCGCACGGCACTGAAAATCCGCAACCCCGGCAATGCACCGGATGAGTGGGAAACAGAAACGCTGAAATCCTTTGATGCGCGTATCAAAGCCGGCGAAAGCCCACAGATGATGGAAGCGACACTGCTGTCAGATAACGAATTCCGTTATATGAAAGCGATTCCCACCAAACCGCTGTGTGTTACCTGTCATGGTGCGGAATTAACTGAGCCAGTCAAAGCCCGTTTATCTGAACTGTATCCTGACGATGCAGCGACCGGATTCAACGTTGGTGAACTGCGCGGTGCATTTACTCTGACCAAAACACTGCAATAAACAGCAGGTAGCGGAGGCTGAATGTCTGAGCATATTATCCATGTGAACTGGGCGCGCGCAGGTGAGTTCTCCCATGAAGGGTTTGAACGTCGTCATGATATTGAATTCAAACCACAGCTGAGCGTTCCTGCTGGTGGTGCGGGCAATGATTTCGGTGCCGATCCGGAACAGTTGCTGGCCGCTGCGATGGCCAGTTGTCATATGCAGACCTTTCTCGCTCTGGCGGCGAAAAAGCGTCTGCAGGTGAAATCCTACCGTGATACAGCCAGCGCTGAAATTGCTCAGCGCGAAGACGGTAAATTCTGGGTGTCGGTCATTCGTCTGACACCGAAAGCTGTTTTCACGGGTGAAAAAATTCCTGATGAAGCGGCAATAAAAGCCATGCATGAAAAAGCGCATGATCATTGCTTTATCGCCAACTCAACCAGCAGTGAAGTGATCGTAGAACCACAGTTCTGAAATCTTCATCTGGTGCAATAACATTGCGGATAATCTGCCACAAAACCCATATTCTGGTTTAAGCTGGAATATGGGTTTTTTATATTCTGGTGTTGTCACCGCAGAATTACACAGCGTACGGGATGTCTGGCCATGATGGTGTCTATTTCCAGTGTTATTGGTTTATCCGGCGTGGATGTCCGGGAAAATGCCCGGGCGCGAATGGTCGGGCGTTATTTCGAATGGCCGATGATCGGTATTGCTTTGTGGATCATCTTTGAATGGTATCTTGAAGCGCAGGCGGATAAACCACTGCCGTTTGCTTACATCACTGACTGGTTTTTGTGGGCCTTTTTTCTGCTGGAAACCCTGATTCTCAGCGCCCTGGTTGATAATAAAAAACGCTACCTGATGACCAACTGGAGCAATCTGGTGATTGTGATCGCCGGTATGCCTCTGCTGTGGGAATACCTGCCTTATGCCGGCGGTTTGCGTACGCTGCGTCTGCTGGCGATGTTCACCATGCTGATGAATATGTCCGGCAGTTTTCAGAAAATTATGGGGAAAAATCACCTCGGCCCTACGCTGATGGTGAGCTTTATTATTATCGTGATGGCCGGCACTCTGATGGCGGTAATCGATCCGAATGTGGATACTCCGCTCGATGGAATCTGGTGGGCCTGGGTGACGGTGACGACGGTTGGCTACGGCGATATTGTGCCGGGATCCACCGCCGGGCGGTTATTCGGGTCTGTGCTGATTCTGATGGGGATTGGCTTGTTCGCCATGATGACTGCCAGTTTTTCTGCTTTTTTTATGCAACGTGAAGAAGAAGATCTTTTTGATAAAGAACGTCTTCATGCTCAGCAGCTGGAAAAAATGGAAGTGCGCATGGAGCAGCTGGAGAAGAAGCTGGATCGTTTACTGATTATGGCGCTGGAAGCTGAGCGGGCACAGCTGGAAAAAGGCCGTGACCCGGAAGCAGGGGAACGCTGATGATCTGAGTCAGCAGGCGCCGGACAGTAATGTCAGCCGCAGCTGATGACTGTCCGGTTGCCATAGCATGGCTTGTTCAACTTTGGATTACTGAGCTTGTGTTGAGGCGCACTTTACGCACAGGGTTGTGTAAGGCACTGCGGCCAGGCGTTCAGCGGCAATGTCTTCACCACAGGCACTGCATTCACCGTAAGTTCCTGCCTCAATACGCGCCAGCGCCGCTTTAATCTGGTTGATTTCATTCACCGATTCATCCGCAATGGCGCGCAGTACGTCATCGTTTTCGCGCGCGGTTGCCTGCTCAGCAAAGTCCGCCGGTACCGCTTCATCCTGATGGCTGGCATCCCGGGCAGTTTTATCCGCACGTGCTTCAAGAACGGCCTGTCGATCCATAAGTTGTTGTTTTATCTGGCTGATATCCATACATCACCTGTTTTTGTATTAAGGGGGGTCTTGCCTGTGCCTGAATGTCAGGTATAGCTGTAGTCAGGTTCAGGCTTACATTAAGGGCTACTTTCAGGCTATGCCTGTGACTGTAACCCCGCATTGATATGCGTCATACATAGAATTAAATGCTTTGGGCAAAGCTTCCACTGACGGCTCTGGCCTGTGGTATGTTTACTTGATTGACGCAAAAAAGGGTCTGCCAATTCTGCCGGCGTATTAAGTCTGGTGGTGGGGCAGCCCCTCAGAACCTGGAAACCGTTATGCATGAACCGCTAGAACTCAAAGATCCATACGCTGCATTGGGTCACTCCATGCAGTTTATTGAGCGGCTGGAACATCTGTACCGTGTGCTGCGTGAGCAATATGAGGGCATTCAACGTTTTGCTCTGGCGCTGTACAACAGTGATGATGATCAGTTATCGACGTTTATTTATGAGAGTGACTTTGCTTCCCCTCTGCTGGGTTACTCTGTGTGCCTGGGTGATGTGCCATCGCTGAAGCATATGGCCGATACTCATACCGTGCGTGTGGTTCCGGATATGCGTGTATTCCGCGGTGATGTTATGTCAGAGCATACTGAGGCGCTGCTCAGTCAGGGCTATCGTTCCAGCTTCAGTATGCCGCTGTACCACGATGGCCGGCTGATGGGTTTTCTGTTTCTGAATTCTACCCGCATGGAGTATTTCGATCCGGCGAAGCTGGCGTACTGCAACATATGGGGCCATCTGATTGGCCAGCAGCTGATCCGCGAGCAGGATGCTGTGGAAAAGATGCAGGGACTGGTGAGCTTTGCTACGGACGTCACCGGTCGCCGCTCCATTGAAACCGATTCGCATGTCCGGCGGATGGCAGCGTACGCGCGTATTATCGGGCGTGAGCTGCAGGCTCAATGGCAGCTGAGTGATGCATTTATTGAATACCTGACCTTATTTGCGCCGTTGCACGATATTGGCAAGGTCGCTATCTCTGACAGCATTCTGCATAAAAAAGGCGGGCTGACAGAGGCGGAATTTGAAGAAATGAAGCGCCATGTGACGGTGGGTCGCGACATGGTGGATCAGGCTATTTCTCATTTTGCTCTGGGCGATATGGAGCACAGCGAGATGCTGCGCAATATCGTCGAATATCACCACGAAAAACTGAATGGCAGTGGCTACCTTGGCTGTGAAAATGGCGAAGTACCACTGGAAGCGCGGATTATTGCTGTTGCCGATATTCTTGATGCTTTGTTAAGTAAGCGCAGCTACAAGGAAGCCTGGCCGTTTGATCGGGTACAGGAAGAAATGCAGCGCATGGCCTCATCCCATGAACTGGATCAGGCCTGCGTGGCAGCGGTGATTAAGCACCGTGCCCGCATTGATGAGATCTGTCAGCGTTATCCGTAACGCTGGCGGAGTATTTCATGCTCAGTCGAGCAGAATAATCGCCAGACGCAGAAAGTCCTGGGAGGTCAGCAGGCCGCTCAGGCGATTATTTTCATCACACACCAACAGGCAGCCGTGGCGCTTCTCTTTCAGCTTACGGCCGGCCTCTGCCAGTGTCATGGTCGGTGCGACCTGCAGGTAATTGGTTTCAGCACAGTCACTCAAAGGCGTTTTTGCCAGATATTCCTGCAGATGGTGCGCACCAAATTTATCGGTGATGCGGAAAGCCTGAGCCAGAAACTCCTTCTGTGTCAGCATACCGGCAATGCTGCCATCGTCGTTCACAACCGGAATATGGCGGATCTGGTGCTCCTTCATCAGCTTCTCTGCATCCTGCAGGCTGTTATCCGGCTTCAGGGTCAGTAATTCCCGTGTCATCAGGTCCTGCACCAGTTTCATAAACGTATCCTGTGGCTGTGAATCCAAGTGGTTTGCTACAGCTAAAGTAAAGCAGGAAATTGCGGAAGTGCTACGCTTAGCAGAGCGAAGGAGGGACTATGAGCATCAATAATCACATCCGTAATTATTATGAGCAGCTGGTGGCTGAGGAAATACTGCGCACCATGGCTGGCCATGAACGCATTAACGACGTCGACTACCTGGCGGATATCGCCTGTGTTGCCCTTAATCGTCTGCCAGCGCGGTATATCCGCTTTGAAGTCGATATGGCGTTTTACATGACGCCGACGGAGCTGGCAGAGAACACTGACGCGGTAAAAACGGCAGTGAAAGACGCCATTGCCTTCGTCAATAGCCACCGGCGCGACCCCATCGGCGATACTGCTGTCGCGCAATAACACACACCTTCAGCGGCAGTTCCGCCATCTCAGATTGGCGCTGCCGTGCCAGGACTCGCCAGCCGGGTCTTCTGTCAGTAAAATGACTGTTATCTTTTAGTCACTGCTGCTGTTTTTAACAGTCAATAATCCTATGAAAACCCGTATCACTGAACTGCTGGGGATCGAAGCCCCGTTGATTCTGCCCGGCATGAGCTGGATCTCCACTCCGCAGCTGGTCGCCGCGGTGTCCAACGCCGGAGGGCTGGGCATTCTCGCCAGTGGCCCGCTGACGCCAGAGGATACCCGTGCCGCCATCCGCGAAATCCGTGAACTGACAGATAAACCTTTTGGTATCGGGGTGACCCTGTTGATGCCCGGGGCCAAAGAGAATGCCGAAGTGGCGCTGCAGGAGCAGGTGCCGGTGATTAACTTCTCGCTGGGTAAAGGTGACTGGCTGGTAAAACGTGCCCATGAATACGGCGGCAAGGTGATTGCTACCGTGGTATCTGAAAAGCACGCACTGTCTGCTCAGGCAATCGGTGCTGATGCCCTGTTGGTAACCGGCCATGAAGCTGCGGCCCACGGCGGTGATGTCACCTCACTGGTACTGGTACCAGCCATCGCCGCAAAAGTGGATATCCCGGTAATCGCAACCGGCGGTTTCGCTGATGGCCGCGGCCTGCTGGCGGCGTTATCGCTGGGGGCTGAAGGTATCGCCATGGGCTCGCGCTTTGCCACCAGTCTTGAATCCCCCTTGCATGCCAATACCAAGCAGGCCGTGATCGAGCGTGGCGAGCAGGATACGATTTACTCAAAGAACTTTGACGGCCTGTGGGCGCGGGTCATGAAGACGCCGCGTTCACAGAAAGAGACCCGTCGTCCGATGAATCTGATCAAGGCGTTTATCGAGGCAACCAAAGCCGCACGTATCGTTAAACAGCCGGTGTGGAAAATCATGCTGGGTATGCTGGCAATGATGGATAAGATTCTGCTGCTGGCCTACTTCGGTGCCAGTGTGCCACGCCTCAAGGCTGCCACCATTGATGGTGACCTGAACAAAGGTGTGCAGTTTATTGGTCAGACTCAGGGTCTGATCAGTGACGTGGTCACGGTAGAAGAAATTGTCCGCCGTACCTTGGCGCAGGCGCAGAGTCTGCATGCGCAGCAGACGTCGCTTTTCACTCAGTAAAATCCAATACTGAGGCAGCCACTTAATATTGCCAGCCCGGCTGAACGCCGCGGTTGCTGCACGATCAAGGCCTGACAGAAACACTCTGTCGGGCCTTTTTTATGTACGTATGTACGTATATAACTACAGAATTCAGTCTCTGGTATGGGGCTTTGGGGTTGGCAAGTTAGCTGGCCTGTATTGTCGGTACGTATGTCTCACTCCGTCCTGTACATCCCATTGGACCTTTCTAGACTGTGCCCGCTGACCGGCACAACAATAAATGCCAATGCACGATGCGAACTCCTTTAGCGGAGTTGATGAATAAAAATAATAACAGGACGACAATATGAAAAAATTAATGACGATCGCCGCTCTGCTGAGCATGACACTCAGCTTCCATGTCTCAGCCATGTCTGCTGCTCCGGAGACTGGTTATACCGAAACCCGCTATCCGATTGTGCTGGTTCACGGCTTTCTTGGCTGGGATACCATGCTGGGCATTGATTACTGGTATCAGATAACAGAAGCGTTGCAGGAAGGTGGTGCGGACGTTTATGTGGTTACCGTTCCCAATGCCAATACTCCGGAAGTACGCGGCGAAGAACTGATTCCGCAGATTGAGGAAATTCTGGCATTAACCGGTGCGCAACGGGTGAATCTGATTGGTCACAGTCATGGCGGACCGACTACCCGCTATGTGGCGTCTGTCCGCCCTGAGCTGGTGGCATCTGTTACCTCGGTTTCCGGTGTGAACAAAGGCACGCCGATCGCCGATACACTGATCGCCACAGCGGAGGATTCTGCGGCATTTGATGCCATCTTCGGTGGCATTGTGAATCTTGCTGCAGAAGCGCTGAACCTGATTTCCGGCGCTGACTATGATGATGTGAACGCTATGATCGCCATTGCCTCAATGACCTCTGAGCGCGCGGTGGTGTTCAATCAGCAGCACCCCGGAGGCATCCCGGACAGTGCCTGTGGCGAAGGCGATTACGAATATAACGGCGTACGTTATTACTCTTGGGCGGGTGCTGATCCGACTACGGTTGCGCTCGACCCTATGGATCTGATTACCGTGGCATTCAGCCAGTTTTTCCCCGAAGGGCAGGTCAACGACGGCTTTGTTGGTGCCTGTGACGCGCATCTGGGGATGGTGATCCGCGATGATTTTGTGATGAATCATCTGGATGAAATCAATCAGTTCCTTGGTTTACATGATATCAACGAGACCGACCCGGTCGCTGTTTACCGCACCCATGCCAATCGCCTGAAATCTGCGGGCCTGTAACGTCAGTCTGATCAGTTTTGACTAATTATTTCAGGGGCAGAGCCGTTCGCTCTGTTCCTGAGGTAATGTCTTCAGGCTGTCCTGACTTGTCCTATGGTAGCGGAGAGATTCCACTAAAATCGTACGACTCATGCATAACCCGGAGCCTGTCGTCCCGGATAAATTATAAAAAGCATAACAACCGATAAAAAACTCTGAAGATAAACCCGATAACAATTAAAAAATAAAAAGAAAAATAAAAACAACAGGCAAATAATAATGAAAAAAATAATTGCTGCTGCAGCGCTTGGCGCCGCTCTGACTACGACTCTGTTTTCTGTGCCGGTAATGGCGATGTCGGAAACACCACAAACCGGTTATACGGAAACCCGCTACCCGATTGTACTGGTGCACGGTTTTCTCGGTTTTGATTCAGTGCTAGGCATTGAATATTTTTATAAAGTGGCTGAAACCCTGCAGGAAGATGGCGCCGATGTGTTTACCGTAGCGGTTTCCAATACGAATTTTCCGGAATATCGCGGAGAACAGTTATTGCAACAGGTAGAAGAAATTCTGGCGATCACCGGTGCGGAAAAAGTAAATCTGATCGGCCATAGCCATGGCAGTCCGACCAGTCGTTATGTCGCTTCGGTACGACCTGATCTGGTGGCGTCGGTTACCGGTGTTTCCGGGGTGAACAAAGCGACGCCGGTAGCGGATACGCTGATGGAATGGTCTGAAAATCAGGCGGTTTTTGGCGCCGCGTTTGATGCTGCTATTGGCACTCTGTCTGCGGCTGTTGATTTTCTTTCCGGTGCCAATCAGGAGCTGGACGTCATGGCTTCCGTAGGTTCTATGACCACTGCGGCAACAGAAGCTTTTAATGCACAGCACCCCGGTGGCATTCCGGCAACAGACTGTGGCGAAGGCGATTATGAATATAACGGCGTGCGTTACTACTCCTGGGCAGGTGCTGAGTCTGTCACCAATCTGCTCGATCCGCTGGAATTTGTTACCGCCACATTCGGTACTTTCTTCCCTGAAGGTGTTGCCAATGATGGCTTCGTCGGTGCCTGTGCTGCCGGACTGGGCATGGTGATCCGTAACGATTTTGCTATGACGCATCTGGATGAAATCAATCAGTCACTGGGTATTCATGATCTGCAGGATACTGACCCGCTGACTGTTTTCCGTACTCACGCTAATCGACTGAAGAACGCAGGACTCTGATGATGAAGCCATTGCACGGTGCCATTGCTCTGACCATTTGCGGAATTGCTATCTGGGCTGTGGGTATGCTCACTGAACCTCAGGTGCGGGTCGCTTCTGAACATGCGACAGAGGTGATGACAGGGCAGGTTGCCGTGCTGGCTTCTTTTCATCAGGATGATCAGACAGACATTAAGCTGAACGAATTGAAAACATTCCGCGGTGCCAGTGCTGATGGTTTATTGCGAACGGATCTGCAGGGCAATCTGATCATAGATATGGCGCTGAAACGCTGGATTGATTTTTATTTGTCTGCCCGCGGGGAATTACCTCTCGACGATATTATTGCGGCGATGCACAGTGAAATTTCGCAGTTAATACAACCGGGTCAGCAGCAGGCAATGACGTTGCTGGATAATTATCTGGGCTATCTGGCGGCTCTGGGTGAATACGATGAACAAACCGGCCAGCGTCTCGCCGGAGCAGACTTTGATGCCATGGCTGCGCGTCTGCAATGGCAGCAGAGATTGCGCCGTGAATGGCTGCAGCCCGACGTTGTTGAAGCATTTTTTGCCGAAGATGAAGCCATCGACAGCTACACCCTGGAGCGTATACGCGTCGCCCGTGCCGGTGGTGATCCGGCGGGTGTCTCTGATGACGTTCTGCCACAGAATATCCGTGATATGCGCGAACGTTCCCGCTCCGTTATCAGTATGCGCAGCAGCGAAGCGGATATGCGCGCCGCAGGTGCCGGCGATGATGAAATTCACAGCTGGCGGGTGGCAACCTTTGGTGAAGAAGTTGCGCAGCGTTTAGCAGCAGTGGATGAAAAACAGCAGGCCTGGCGTGAACGCCTGCGAGAATATAAAAAATATACCGACTCTCTGGCGGTACAGCAGTTAGGCGACACTGAGCGTGAGCGTCTGTTAAATGCCTACAAAAACCGTTACTTCAGCCCTGCTGAAATAAAACGTATTCCTGCCGCATTATCTTTGCTGGCGTCTGATGAATAACCATTTCAGAACAGGCAGATTAATCAGCATCCGCCTGCTGTAACAGTGATTTTATCGGCTCAAACAGCGCAGGCACACTGATCAGAATATTTTCACTCCAGATCTCCGGATTTTCTCCGGCGGGTGGCTGATGAAAGTGGCCAAACTGCGCACCGGCTTCCCGGGCAATTAACTGCGCCGCGGCAAAATCCCAGGGTTTTACCGTTTCATAGTAGGCATCCAGGCGTCCGCAGGCGACCCAACAGATATCCAGTGCGGCGGAACCCAAACGCCGCAGATCAGCACACTTTTCCAGTATGTATGACAGACGGTTAATTAACTGCGGAATCGTATTTTTATGGTAAGGAAAGCCGGTTGCGACAATAGCGCGGCGTAAATCTTCAGTTGCAGCACAGTGAATATTTTCACCATTTAACCATGCGCCGGCACCTTTTTCTGCGCTGAAGGTTTCTTCCAGAAACGGGTTGTGTACCACCGCCAGCTGCGCCGACCCTTTATGGTAATAAGCGATGGAAATTGCCACCTGCGGATGATGGTGTGCGTAATTTACCGTGCCATCGATAGGATCGATAATCCATAAATGCTCATGGTTGGTATCGGCATCCGGAGCCAGTTCTTCCGACAGAATCTGATGATCCGGATAATTGCTCTGAATACTGTCGCGGATAATCTGGTCGGCGGCCACATCGGCCTGAGTCACCAGTTCATCACCGCCTTTAAAACGGATATCCAGCTGGCTGCGCTGACGACGGATTTCTTCTCCGGCTGTGGTTGCCAGCGTTGTTAAAAAATCGAGTTTGACTGACATAAACACTCTCTGCTGTGTTGATTTACGACTGCTCTGAGTTACTGACTGGCGCTGCTGCGCCACTGCTGTACTGCCTCAAGGACAGGTTTCATGATCAGCGGCTGAGCTTTTTCGGTCGGATGAATGCCGTCATCCTGCAGCATGCCGTCCTGCAGAATAAACTCCGCCTGAACAAAAGGTACCAGCGGAATATTTTCCGCCTCACTGACTTCCTGATAGAGCTTACGGAAGCCTTCGGTATAGCGCGCGCCATAATTAGGCGGTATCTGCATACCGAGCAAAATCACATCGGTACCCGCCTGTTGGGCGCTTTTGACCATACTTTGCAAATTTTTACGAATGTTCTGCAAAGGCATGCCACGCAGCGCATCATTGCCTCCCAGCTCCAGAATCATCAGCTGTGGTTTGTGCTCCGACAGCAGGTCTGGCAGGCGATTGCGGCCGCCGACGGTGGTATCGCCGCTGATGCTGGCGTTGACGATCTTAAGCTGCGGAACATCCTGTTCCAGCGCATTTTGCATTAATGCCACCCAGCCCTGTTGCACAGGGATTCCAAATCCGGCACTAATGCTATCTCCTACAATCAGAACAACAGGTTCTGCCCGGGCAAGCGCCGGTAACAGCAGAACCATAAGCAACAGATTTTTCACATTGGTTAATGGCGAATTAAACAGACGACGGATTTTTATGCTGGCAGATAACGACACAGGCAATACCACTGAATATGCTCTCCGGATTCAATCTCTGACGAAAACCGTAGCAACCGGTTCCCAGAAGCTGACCATCTTGCAGGGCGTCGATATTGATATCAAGTCGGGTGAAAGCGTTGCCATCGTCGGCACGTCAGGCAGTGGTAAGTCGACTTTGCTGGGCATTATGGCGGGTCTGGATCTGCCGACCTCCGGTGATGTGGTCTTACTCGGGCAGTCGTTATCGCAGCTGGATGAAGACCAGCGTGCTGCAGTCAGAGCCTCCGGTGTGAGCTTTGTGTTTCAGAATTTTCAGCTGCTGCCAGGCTTAACTGCGTTGGAAAATGTCATGCTGCCACTGGAAATCCGCAGTGAAAAAAATGCCCGTCAGCAGGCGGCGGAGCTGCTGCAGAAAGTGGGTCTGGGTGAGCGCCAGTTGCACTATCCGGCGCAGTTATCCGGTGGCGAGCAGCAAAGGGTAGCGATTGCCCGGGCGTTTGCCGGTCATCCCAGAATTCTGTTTGCCGATGAACCCACAGGCAATCTCGACAGCAATACCGGACGTCAGGTGGAAGACCTGTTGTTTGAGCTGAATAAGGCCCAGGGCACAACGCTGATTCTGGTCACCCACGATGACCGTCTGGCGGAACGCTGTCAGCGCTGTGTGCATATGCAGGGCGGCGTGCTTGAAGAACGCGCTGCTGATGCCAGCCACAGCCGTCCGGAGGAACGCCTGTGATCCTGCGTATGGCCAGCCGCCTGTTGTGGCGGGAAGCGCGCAGTGGTGAACTCAGTCTGATTCTTGCCGCTCTGCTGATTGCTGTGATCTCGACCACCGCCATCGCGCTGTTCAGTGCCCGCCTCGAACTGGCAATGGAAGCCAAATCCAACGATATGCTGGGTGCTGATCTGCGTCTGCAATCGACCTCTGAACCGGATCCGGCATGGCGCGAAGAGGCGCAGTCTCTGGGTCTGAATACCGCCCGGATTCTGACCTTCCCCTCGGTGGTGCTGTTTGGCGATGAGATGACGCTGGCGGCGGTTAAAGCCGTGGACGATGGTTATCCGTTACGCGGCACCCTGAAAGTAACTCAAGACGCACAACAGCCCGGACAGGCCATGAGTCATGGTCCGTTGCCTGGTGAGGTCTGGGTTGAACCCAGACTGCTGGCACTGCTGGGTGCGGCTGTTGGTGATCCACTGGAACTGGGCACATCGGTCTTCACGGTAAGCGGCATCATCACTGAAGAAAGTGACCGCGGAGGTAATTTCTATAATTTATCGCCGCGGCTGATGATGAACTGGCAGGATCTGGATGGCACCGGACTTACCGCGGCCGGCAGCCGTCTGCGCTGGCGGATTCTGGTCAGCGGGGATGCTGATGCGATAGAGCAGTGGCGTGGTTTCCGTGAGCTGCTGCCGAACCAGAAGTTTGAATCACTGGAAGACGGCAATCAGGCGGTGTCGCGCACGCTCGACCGCGCCAAACGCTACCTCGGCATCGCGGCGTTGCTGTCTGTGGTGCTGGCCAGTGTCGCGGTGGCGATCAGCGCCCGCCGTTATGCTTCGCGCCATTTTGATATCAGCGCGCTGATGCGCACTTTTGGTCTGGCCCAGCGACAGGTGTGGAGTATTTATGCCTGGCAGCTGGTGATGCTGGGCGTCTTCGCCACTGTTTTGGGGCTGTTACTGGCCGCGGGTCTGCAGACCCTGCTACTGCATTTACTGGCTGGTGTGGTGCCTGCGGATCTGCCACCTGCACCTCTTTCGGCCTGGCTGCTGGGCGCCAGCTCAGGTCTTATAACCCTGCTCGGATTTGCGTTGCCGTACATTATGCCGTTGGCGCGGGTGACGCCGCTCAGAGTGCTGCGCCGCGATCTTGAGCCTGTGCCTCTGGCCGGCTGGTTCGTCACCGTACTGGCATTGGCGGCGCTGACTCTGCTGCTGTATCTGTTTACTGACGATCTGCCCCTGACGCTGGGGATGATGGGCGGAGGCAGCGTATTGGTGCTGCTGATGCTGGTGCTGCTGGTGTTACTGATCCGTTTTCTGCAGCGTCGTTTTGCGCAGAAAACATTACCTCTGGTTGTGCGCTTCGCCTGGCAGCATATCAGCCGTAACAGCCGCCAGAGTGCCGGCCAGATTCTGGCGTTTGCGCTGACGCTGATGGTCATGGTGGTGATCGGTGGGCTGCGTACGGATCTGCTCGCCGACTGGCAGGCCAGCCTGCCGGAGAAAGCACCGAATGTCTTCGCGATTAATATTCAGAATTACGAAGTGGATGATTTCCGTGCCACGCTGGAGCAGAACGGACTGCAGCATGAAAAGCTTTATCCCATGGTGCCGGGACGTTTACTGACCA
Organism: Thalassolituus sp. UBA6592; assembly: GCF_002433655.1. Taxonomy (NCBI): domain Bacteria; kingdom Pseudomonadati; phylum Pseudomonadota; class Gammaproteobacteria; order Oceanospirillales; family Oceanospirillaceae; genus Thalassolituus; species Thalassolituus sp. UBA6592. The sequence goes on from NZ_DJIO01000170.1 coordinate 31,652, forward strand.
TTAACGGTGTCAGTGTGCAGGAGCTGAATGTGGCCAAAGACCCGGCGATTAACCGCGATCTGGCGCTGACCGCCGATGCTGATTTGCCGGATTCCAACGAGATTGTTGAAGGCAGCTGGGACAGCCTGAACAACGGCACGATGGAAGTGTCGATGGAGCAGCGGCTGGCTGAACGCCTGGGCGTGGCCATGGGCGATAAACTCGGCTTCAATGCCGGTGGTCAGGCGTTTGAAGTCACCGTCAGCAGCATCCGCACCGTCGACTGGACGGCGATGACGCCAAACTTCTACATGATGTTCTCGCCGGATGTTCTCGCAGCGCTTCCGGCCAGCTACATCACAAGTTTCTATTTACCACCACAGCAGCAGGCATTGCTGACCGCCATGATCCGCGAATATCCGGGCGTGACGCTGCTCGATATTCAGGCCGTGCTGAGTCAGATTCAGACTCTGTTGCAGCAGGTCTCGCTGGCGGTTGAGGTGATTCTTATTTTCGTATTGGCGGCGGCATTGCTGGTAATGCTGTCCTCTCTGGTGGCGGCAATGCCGGAACGCCTGCGTGAAGGTGCTGTGGTGCGTACCCTGGGCGGGGATTCAGCCTTTCTGCGTCGCAGTCAGCTGACGGAATTTGCTCTGCTGGGCGGATTCTCCGCCTTGCTGGCACTGGCTGGCAGCGAGGCGGTGTGCTTCGCGCTGTATGCCGGTCTGTTGGATATTCCGTATTCCGGTCAGGGTTGGGTCTGGTTGTGGCTGCCATTTGCTGCCGCGGCCGGGCTGGCGCTCCCCGGTATGTGGCTGATGCGCCGTACAGTGAATGTTGCGCCGCTGAGTGTATTACGGGATTTATCTGATTAGTGTTACTCTATAACAATTCTTGCTGGAGTAACCCATGATACGTACGCATCTGATCACCGGATTTCTGGGGGTGGGTAAAACCACCGCCATTCTTAATCTCCTCAAACAAAAGCCAGAGGATGAAAAGTGGGCCGTACTGGTTAACGAGTTTGGCGAAGTCGGTGTTGATGGTGCAGTGCTGCAGAGTCAGGGCGCCGTGGTAAAAGAGATTCCCGGCGGCTGTTTATGCTGTGTCTCCGGCCTGCCTTTTCAGATCGGCCTGAATATGTTGATCGCCAAAGAAAAACCGGATGTGCTGCTGATCGAGCCCACCGGCCTTGGCCATCCGCGCAATATTCTCGCCACCCTGAGCAACGAGCATTATCGCGATTTACTCAGTCCGGGCGCGAATGTCTGCATTCTGGATCCCCGCCACATCAGTGACAGCCGCTACACAGGTAATGATGTTTGGGTGGATCAGATTCAGCTGTCGGATGTGCTGGTGGCCAATAAAACCGATCTGGCTACGGAAAAAGACCGTGCAGCGTTTGAGCACTTACTGGCGGACAGTCAGCCGGCAAAATCGGCCAGCGCCTGGACCCGGCAGGGCGAGATGGATATCCGGCTGTTGCAGTCTGAATATAATCCTCAACGTGTTGCTCAGCATCCCCATGCTCACGATCATCAGCATGCCAAAGACAGCCTGTCACCGCAGGTGGCACTGGCGGAAAACGAAGATATTTTATTATTGGAAAATTCTGGCCAAGGGCACTTTTCTGTTGGTTGGTTAATTACGGACAAGTGGGTGTTTTCGGCAGAAAAAATCCGCAGCTGGTTGGGTGGTCTGGATGTCGAGCGGGCAAAAGGTATTGTGATTACCGATGAGGGGCCACTGGTGATTAATATGCGTGACGGGGTATTAACCGAAATGCCGACCCGCCAGCCGGATGAAAGCCGTATAGAGCTGATTGCTGCTGAGTTATTGGATGGCCATAACTTACAAAATCACTTGTTATTGATGCGGGTATAATAAACAATTCGTTTTTACATATTCAGGGTGTGGCCATCTTATGCGTTGGTGGGCTTTATTGACCTTTCTTTTCAGTGTTCAGCTCTTTGCCGAGACACTGGATGTTGCTGCAGAAGATGCCTGGCCACCGTTTTCCGATGCCAGTGGTAATGGCTATTCGCGGCAATTAGCAGAAGCGGCCTTTAAATTATCCGGCATTACACTGAATGTGCAGACGGTTCCCTACGCCCGGGCCCTGAACATGACCAAAGGCGGCAGCGTTGACGCCTGCTGGAATGTGACCCGCCAGCCCAGCACAGAAGTAGATTATATCTTCGGCAGTGTGCCGTTATTTCAGGCCGCAGCGTCTTATTTTTATAAACGCGGGCAGGCAAGGGATTTTCATCGTCCGGAAGATATTCCCGATGGCACCCGGGTCGCGGTTATTAACGGCTACGAATATGGTCAGGAATTTGAGCACAATAAAAAGCGCTTTAAGTTGATTGAAGTGTCCAAACAAACTCAGATGCTGGCGCTGTTACTGAATGACAGGGTAGACGTAGCGATTATGTTTGATCATGTTTACGACTATATTATGTCCAGCCAGTTTCTCGATAAAAGTGCTTACGAAAAAGGCTACACCAACCACATCAGCGATATTTATATTGCCTTCAGTCGCCAGAATGAATCGTCCAGCCGCTATGCAAAACTGCTGGATGAAGGTTTGCTGAAATTAAAAGAAAGTGGTGAGTACGATCGTATTATGAACTCAGCTCCGGTGATCTGAAGCTGAGCAGATGTTCGCTGCGGATACTCATGGCGTCAGTAAGAGTTCTCTCCCCTTTGTCTGTTTTTCCTGTTTACCTTTCCTTTGTCATTAAACTGCAACCGGTCTGTCACCTGAAATCACTCAAGCAGTAATAAAAAATAAAATTATCTGTAACAAGTTCCGGGCTAAATGGCCCATTACAATAAAATGTATTGGGGATTTGTATGAAGATTTTATCTGCATCGGCAGGGATGCTCACCGCACTTTCAATAGGTGTTTCAGCTCACGCCGATCTTGTGATTAACGAAGTGGATGCAGATCAGTCAGGGACTGATACCGCTGAATTTATCGAACTGTTTGATGGCGGTGATGGCAATACATCACTTGATGGCTACTCACTGGTATTTTTTAACGGCAGCAGCGATACAGCTTATGAAACGGTAGCGCTGACCGGCTACAGTACCGATGCCGACGGGTATTTCGTCGTGTGTGGTGATGCCAGTGATATCAGCGACAGTTGCGATTATACGCCGGGTGTCAGTATTCAGAACGGCGCTGATGCTGTGGCACTTTATCTGAATAATTCACCGGCAGCGGTGACCACAGAAGGTCTGGCAGATGCATTGGTATACGACACCAACGACGCTGATGATGCCGGCCTGCTGCCATTATTAAACAGTGGCCAGTCACAGGTGAATGAAGGCGGGTCGGGTAACAAAGATGGGCATTCCATGCAGCGTTGTGCCAATGGTTCCGGTGGTGCGCGCAATACCGATTCTTATACTCAGGCTGCTCCTACACCGGGTGCCGCAAACAACTGTGCTGCGCCTGTTGAGCTGGGCGCCTGTGGTGAAACAACGCAAAGCGCATATCATCTGATCAGTGCCGTGCAGGGCGAAATTACCGACATTAATAACGACCGCAGCCCACTGTATGGTGAAACTGTGATTGTCGAAGGTATTGTTACCATGGACAAGCAGGGCGGTAATCTGGCGAACGGTGACAGCTCTTATCAGTACAGCGGTTTCTGGCTGCAGGAAGAAGATGCCGATAGTGATAATAACCCGGCGACTTCTGAAGGTGTTTTTGTTTACAACTACGCAAACGCCGTAGCCGTAGGCGATAAAGTTCGTCTGATGGCCAGCGTCACTGAGTACAGTGGTGTTACGCAGTTAAATAGCGTAGAGGATCTCAGTATTTGTTCTTCTGATAATGAACTGCCTGCTGTAACTCAGATCACACTGCCAGTCAGCGGCCTGGAAGAGTGGGAAGCGCTGGAAGGTATGCTGGTCAGCAATAATCAGAACCTGGTGGTCAGCGACCTGTACGGTACCGGTTATGGCTTCGGTAATTATGGTCAGTTCGTTGTTTCGTCAAAGCTGCATTTTCAGGGTACTGAAATTGCTGAACCCGGCAGTGAAGAAGCACTGAATGCTGTCATTAACCGCGCAATGGATGTGCTGTTAATTGATGACGGTGTGTCTGCAGCCTATCCTGACTTTATTCCTTTCCCGGATGACTCCGGATTTTCTGCGGATAACCCGATGCGGATCGGTTATTCCGTGGTGGACGTTACCGGTGTGATGCACGCCTACTACGAAAACTACACCATTGTTCCCGATGAGCTGACCATTGACCCGACCAATCCACGTACGGCTGAGCCTGTTATTGCTGCCGATGCTGATCTGGTGATCGTTGGTATGAACGTTCTGAACTACTTTAACGGTGATGGTGAAGGCGGTGGCTTCCCGACGTCGCGTGGTGCCGCTACCGCTGAAGCGTTTGAGATGCAGAGCGATAAAATCGTTGCAGCACTGGATGCTATGAACGCTGACATTATCGGTTTAATGGAAATCGAGAATGATGGTTTTGGCGAGCTGAGTGCAGTTCAGACGCTGGTCAACGAACTGAATGCCGTGCAGGCGAGCGGTGATGAGTACAGCATTGTTAACCCTGGCAGTGCGAATATCGGTACCGATGAAATCAGTGTGGGTCTGATTTACCGCGCTGATAAAGTATCGTTGGTGGGATCAGCTGTGGTTCTCGACAGTTCCAACTCACCATTGGATGAAGATGAAAATCCGCTGTTTATTGATAATAAAAACCGTCCGTCACTGATTCAGAGCTTCAGTGTTAACGACAGTGTATTTACCGTATCGGTTAACCATCTCAAGTCCAAAGGTTCAGCCTGTGACGAACCTGACGAAGGTTCTCTCGGACAGGGCAACTGCAATATCACCCGTACCAAAGCGGCTCAGGCGCTGGTGCAGTTTCTGGCAACCGATCCAACCGGTTCCGGCGCAGATGATTTCCTCATCCTGGGCGACCTGAATGCTTACAGCAAGGAAGATCCGATGCAGGTGTTCTATGATGCTGGCTTCACTAACCTGAAGTACACAGAGGCATCTACCGAAGAGCAGCCATATTCATACTCTTTCAGTGGCTTCCTTGGCAGTCTTGATCACGCACTGGCAACCAGTGGTCTGAGTGAGAAAGTGGTGAGCGTCGATGCCTGGCACATCAACTCAGTCGAAGACAGCCTGATGGATTATGAAACAGAAGAAAATGGCCAGAGCTACCGTTCAGTCGATAACTATGCTGCAGCGGATGCTTACCGTTCTTCCGATCACGATCCGATTGTTGTAGCACTTAAAATGGCGGCGGATACCAATCCTGCTCCGGTCGATCCTGCGCCTACCGAACCATCACCAACAGACCCATCGCCTGCAGAGCCGGGTGATGACCAGTCCGGCAACGATGATGCTGACGCAGGCGGCAGCAGTGATGGTGGTCCGTTCAATCCACTGTGGCTGTTACCGCTTGGTCTGATTGCGATGCAACGTCGTAAGATCTGACGCAGCAGCAATATCAGGGCTTCAGGAATACAGGATGCTCTGATATTCGGAGACGGAAAAGCCGGCGACTGCCCACTGCTGTCCCACAGTTTAA
>NZ_DJIO01000012.1:0-8311 GCF_002433655.1 Thalassolituus sp. UBA6592
CATGGCAACTTCGGTTTTACCGAAGCCAACGTCGCCACACACCAGACGATCCATCGGCCGCGGCGAGCACATGTCTTCGATCACGGCATCAATGGCTGCCTGCTGATCCGGGGTTTCTTCGTAAGGGAAGCCGGCGGCAAAGCGTTCGTAGTCTTCGTCCGGCTTGTCAAAAGCAAAGCCTTTGCGCGCTTCGCGGCGGGCGTAGATATCCAGCAGCTCGGCAGCGCTGTCGCGGATTTTCTCTGCTGCTTTGCGTTTGGCCTGCGCCCATTTATCGGTGCCCAGTTTACTGATTGGTGCCGCACCTTCCTCATTACCGCCGTAGCGGGAAATCAGATGCAGGGCAGAGACAGGCACATAGAGTTTGGCGTTGCCCTGGTATTCGAGCACCAGAAATTCGTTCACTTCACCGCCGGCTTCCAGCGTCTGCAGGCCCATGTAGCGGCCGACGCCATGATCCAGATGCACTACAGGTGACCCTTCCTGCAGCTCCGACAGATCGCGGATCATCATATCCGGATTGGTTTTCTGCTTGTCGCGGCGGCGGGTCTGGCGGATACGCTGACCAAACAGCTGGTTTTCGGTGACGATGGCAATGCCGTCATCGTCGAGCAGAACGCTGTCGTCCAGAGGGCCAACGATCAGGCCCGGGGTCTGATCTGCCTTAACAAAGCTGTTCCAGTCATCGTACTCCTGTGGGCGCACACTGATGCGGCCCAACAGCTCGCGCAGGGCTTCGCGGCGGCCAGCGGATTCGGCGCAGAACAGAACCCGCAGCTGCGCATTGCTTTGCAGCCAGCTTTGTACGCGTTGCAGCGGCTGTTCCAGACGGGAATCGATACTGATGTCCGGCAGCTGACTGACTGCGTAGCTGACCGCGCCGGCACGCTCAGGCGGGGCATCGGCCTGCCATTGAATGCGCGGATGTTCATTCATGCGGCCAAACAGCTGATCGGTGGCGAGAAACAGCTGGGCTGGCGGCAGAATCGGGCGCATACGGTCGTAACGGCGGCTTTCGTAGCGCTGCTCGGCATCTTTGCGGAACTGCTCTGCAGCTTCTTCGGTGCGGCCATCGTGGACAATCAGGGTATTGCGCGGCAGGTGATCAAATAGGCTGCCGAGGTCTTCGGCAAAAAACAGCGGCAGGTAGTACTCAATACCGGCCGGTGCAATGCCGCCACTGACATCAGTGAACACCGGGCAGGCTTTCGGGTCCTGATCAAAGAAATCAAACCAGCGTGATTTAAAGGTGCGGATGGCGCTGGTGTTGAGCGGGAATTCGCGTGCCGGCAGGATGCGGATGTTGTCGACTTTTTCCAGGGTGCGCTGGCTTTCCGGATCAAAGGTACGCAGGGTTTCGATTTCATCGTCGAACAGCTCGATGCGGAACGGCGTGTCGTGACCCATTGGGAAGATATCAACAATGGAACCGCGCACGGCGAATTCACCGTGTTCGTATACGGTATCGACACAATGGTAGCCAGCGGATTCGAGCTGAATGCGGGTGTTGTCGACAGCAAAGTTCTGGCCGATATCAAGGGCGAAAGTCTGGCCCTGATAGAAGCTGGCCGGAGGCAGGCGGTGCAGCAGGGTGGAGACCGGCAGAATCAGAATGCCGTGCTGAATATCCTGCAGTCTGCTCAGGGTGGCGATACGTTGCGAGACAATGTCCTGATGCGGAGAAAACACATCGTAAGGCAGGATTTCCCAGTCGGGGAAGTGCAGCACAGGTAAGTCTTCGGCGAAGAAGCGGATTTCTTCCTGCAGGCGCAGGGCACTGGCCGGGTCGGCACAGATCACCAGGGTCAGGCCTTTATGGCCTGCCGCAGCGCTGGCAATGGAAAGAGCCTGCGAGGCTCCGCTCAGATTTCCCCAGAAGCGCCGTTCAGCGGCTTTGGTCGGGATTTCCGGGGAAAAAGGGCTGGCCATGTGTACTCCTGCAATAACGGCATCATCTTAAGCGGCCGCCAGTTTAGCGGAAGGGCAGGCGCATAGAAACGCCTGTTGTCAGCCGCCCGGGCAGAATCAGGGCAGAAATGACCGCCACACTTTGTTCAATTTGTTTGTTAATTGTTTTACATCTGGGCATAATATGCGCCCGAAATTTGCCCATTATTTTTACTGAATAAAACGGAAGGTGAACCCGTGAGCCAAGACATGCGCGAAGCCTGTTTGCAGGACTGGATGGACCGTGAAGCCATCGCTGAATCAATGATCCCTGTGATTGGTCAGCTGTACCGTCACAAGAACATCGTGACTTCTATTTACGGCCGTCCTGTTATCAACCGCTCTGTAATTGAAATCCTGAAGGCGCACCGCTTTGTGCGTCATATGGAGAAACAGGAGCTGTCTGTACACGACACTTTCCCTATCCTGAACGCGCTTAGCGAAATGGACGTATGCCGTGCGCATATCGATCTGGGCAAGCTGGCGGTTAAATTCCGCGCAGAAGGCAATGGCCGCGATCTGCAGGCTTTCCTGGCGGATGAGCTTTCAGAAGTGACTGCACAGCCTGCAGAAGAAAACGAAAACCGCGACGTAGTACTGTACGGTTTTGGCCGTATCGGTCGTCTGCTGGCGCGTATCCTGATTGAAAAAGCCGGTTCCGGTTCCCTGCGTCTGCGTGCCATCGTCGTTCGCCGCGGTAAAGGTGATGACCTGGTGAAACGTGCTTCACTGCTGCGTCGTGATTCTGTGCACGGTACTTTCCGCGGCACTCTGACCGTTGATGCAGAAAACGAAGCGATTATCGCCAACGGTAACTACATCAAAATCATCTACGCTAACGACCCGGCGGCTATCGATTACACGGAATACGGCATCAATAATGCTCTGGTGATTGATAATACTGGTGTATGGCGTGATGAAGATGGTCTGGCTCAGCACCTGCAGGCCAAAGGTACTGCCCGTGTGTTGCTGACTGCACCAGGCAAAGGCGATCTGAAAAATATCGTGTACGGTATCAACAACGGTGATATCGAAGCATCTGACAAGATCCTGTCTGCTGCTTCCTGTACCACCAACGCCATTACTCCGGTCCTGAAAGTAATGAATGATCAGTTCGGCATTAATAACGGTCACGTTGAAACTGTTCACTCTTATACCAACGACCAGAACCTGATCGACAACTACCACAAGGGTGACCGTCGTGGTCGTTCTGCGCCGCTGAACATGGTTATTACTGAAACTGGCGCAGCGAAAGCGGTTGCCAAAGCACTGCCTGAACTGAAAGGCCTGCTGACCGGTAACGCGATCCGAGTTCCGACACCAAACGTGTCGATGGCGATCCTGTCGCTGAACCTGAAAAAAGAGACATCTGTTGAAGAGGTAAACAACTACCTGCGCGAACAGTCTCTTCATTCAGCGGTACAAAAGCAGATCGACTGGGTGAACTCTCCGGAAGTGGTTTCTACTGACTTTGTTGGTAACAGCCACGCCGGTATCGTTGATGCCCAGGCCACTATTGTGAATGGCAGTCACGTGAATCTGTACGTCTGGTACGATAACGAATATGGCTACAGCCGTCAGGTTGTGCGTATTGCGCAACAGGTTTGTGGGGTTGAATATCCTACTTTCCCTAAAGTAGGCTGATATAAAAACCGCTGCTCTGCAGCGGTTTTTTTTTACCCTGAATCCGGTTTATGTGCGCTTTATGACATTTTGACTAAACTTTGCACAATGATGCCGTGATCAGGGTGATTAGACTTCTCTGTATTAGGAATTGGTCGGAAGTCCTGTGGATTAATCGGCTGCCGGTCATTATACTTAGCGCGATTTTTAACTTGGGAAATGGGTCCAAGTGCCTGTTTTCAGAACAAAAAGATATTCGCACAGCACAGCCTGACATTGATGTGGGGAGGCTGTGTGCTGTCTTTTTGCGCTGGTGCAGCACGCGGAACAACTGTGATTAGGCGAGGCGTATGATCGATATCAGAAAGGGTCTCGACTTACCAATCACCGGAAATCCTGAACAAGTCATTACGGATGGGCCAGCGGTAACGCAAGTTGCTGTACTGGGTCCGGACTATGTTGGCATGAAGCCAACGATGGCTGTGCAGGAAGGTGATCGAGTCAAGAAAGGCCAGGTGTTATTCACCGACAAAAAAACGGAAGGTGTGCAATACACTTCTCCAGGCGCGGGTGTGGTAAAAGCCATCAACCGCGGTGAGCGTCGCGTATTCCTGTCGATAGTAATCGAACTGGATGGTGATGAAGAAGAAACATTCAAGAGTTATACGCCCGAACAGCTGACATCTCTGTCTGCTGACGAGATTCAGGACAATCTGGTTGCTTCCGGTCTGTGGACTGCACTGCGCACCCGTCCTTTCTCCCGCGTCCCTGAGCTTGGTTCACGTCCACAGGCGATCTTCGTTAATGCCATGGATACCAATCCTCTGGCAGGCGATCCTCAGCTGGTAATCAAAGAACAGGCTGCTGCATTCAAGCAGGGGCTGACCGTTCTGAAAAAGCTGACGGAAGGCAAACTGTTCGTGTGCAAAGCACCTGGTGCTGACATTCCGTCTGCCGGTGTTGAGACCACTGAAGAGTTCTCCGGCCCGCATCCGGCAGGCCTGTCAGGTACTCATATTCACTACCTGTACCCTGTCAGCGAACAGCGCACAGTATGGACTGTGGGCTATCAGGATGTCATTGCCGTCGGTCAATTGTTTACTACTGGTAAGCTGTATACCGACCGTGTGATCTCTCTGGCGGGTCCTCAGGTTATGCAGCCACGTCTGGTACGTACCCGTATCGGTGCGGATCTGGCTCAACTGACTGCGGGGGGGCTGAAAGACGGCGAGAACCGTATGATTTCAGGCTCCGTCTTCGGTGGCCGTACAGCCGCTGGTGAACTGGCATTTGTTGGTCGTTTCCACGATCAGATCTCCGTTATCCTGGAAGGCCGTGATCGTCCACTCCTGCACTATCTGCGTGCCGGTGTGAACAATTTCTCCGTGATGCCGTTGTATCTGTCGAAACTGCTGGGCAAACGCTTTGCCTTTACCTCAACCACCAATGGCAGTGAACGTGCCATGGTGCCTGTGGGTGCTTACGAGAAGATCATGCCACTCGATATTCTGCCAACTCAGCTGCTGCGTGCTCTGATTGTGGAAGATATGGAATCGGCGATCAGTCTTGGCGCGCTGGAACTGGACGAAGAAGACCTGGCTCTGTGCAGCTTCGTTTGTCCGGGCAAGTACGAGTACGGCCCGATCCTGCGTAAAAATCTCACCCGAATTCAGGCGGAGGGTTAATCATGGGCTTGCGTAACATGCTCGATAAGATGGCGCCTGCGTTTGAGAAGGGCGGCAAATACGAAAAAATGTATCCGCTGTATGAAGCAGTTGATACAGGTCTGTTCCGTCCATCCAGTGTGACCAACAATACGGCACACGTACGTGATGGTATCGACCTCAAGCGTATTATGATCACTGTGTGGCTGTGTACATTCCCGGCGATGTTCTTCGGTATGTACAACATTGGTCTGCAGGCGAATGGTGCGATTGCTGCCGGTGCCGGTATGCCAATCGAAGGCTGGCGTGAAGTACTGATCGCTCTGCTGGGCGGCAGTGGTCACGATGTTGCCAGTTTCTGGGATAACTTCACTTTTGGTGCTGCTTACTTCCTTCCTGTGTATGCCACTACCTTTATCGTTGGTGGTTTCTGGGAAGTGCTGTTTGCCACTATCCGTAAACACGAAGTGAACGAAGGCTTCTTCGTAACTTCCATTCTGTTTGCACTGATTCTGCCACCAACGATTCCTCTGTGGCAGGTTGCCCTGGGTATTACGTTCGGTGTGGTGATCGGTAAGGAAATCTTCGGTGGTACCGGTAAGAACTTCCTGAACCCGGCACTGACTGGCCGTGCTTTCCTGTTCTTTGCTTACCCTGCGGATATGTCCGGTAACGCGGTCTGGACAGCGGCTGATGGTTTCACTGGGGCAACTGCACTGGGTAACGCTGCAGAAGGCGGTGTGGACAGCATCATCAGCAATGGTGTGACCTGGGCCGATGCTTTCTTCGGTACGATTCAGGGCTCAATGGGTGAAACCAGTACTCTGGCGATCCTGATTGGCGGTGCTGTACTGCTGACCATGGGTATTGCTTCCTTCCGTATCGTCGCCGGTGTGATGATCGGTATGGTGGTGACCACGCTGCTGCTGAACGCGGTTGGTTCTGATACCAATCCGATGTTTGCGCTGCCATGGTACTGGCATCTGGTGCTGGGTGGTTTTGCCTTCGGTATGATCTTTATGGCAACCGATCCTGTATCTGCGTCCATGACCAACAAAGGTAAGTGGTTCTTCGGTGCTCTGATTGGCTTTATGGTGATTATGATCCGTGTTGTGAACCCTGCGTTCCCGGAAGGCATGATGCTCGCCATTCTGTTTGCCAACCTGTTTGCGCCTCTGATTGACCATTTCGTCGTTCAGGCAAACATCAAACGGAGGGTTGCACGTGTCAGCGAATAACGACAGCATTCAGAAAACCCTGTTGGTTGCCATTCTCCTGTGTCTGGTGTGTTCTGTGATCGTGGCCGGTGCCGCGGTATCACTGAAGCCGATGCAGCAGGCCAACAAGGCAAAAGATATGAGACAGAACATTCTGGCCGCAGCAGGTATTCTGCAGTCAGGAGTGAGCATTGATGAACAGTTCAAACAGATCACAACCCGCATTGTGAATTTGGAAGAGGGTCGTTACGCGACTGACGAAGAACTGGCTGAAATCAAAGCTGCAGGTCTGGACCCACAAAACTACGATCAGCGTAAAGCTTCCAAGACTACCGGTATTTCTGTAGCTCTGGATCCGGAAAAGGACATCGCCAGCATTAAGCGTCAGGCGGAATTCGCACCGGTTTATATGATCGAGAAAGACGGTGAAGTGGAAAAAATGATCCTGCCGGTACACGGTTACGGTCTGTGGTCCACTCTGTACGGCTTCCTCGCACTGGAAGGCGATATGGAAACCATCATCGGTCTGGGTTTTTACTCCCATGCTGAAACACCAGGACTGGGTGGTGAAGTTGATAACCCTGTCTGGAAAGCCAAGTGGAACGGTAAAAAGCTGCATGACAGCGACGGTGATCTGGCGATCTCCGTGGTTAAAGGTGGCGCTGAGCCGGGTAACCTGAATCAGGTTGATGCACTGTCTGGTGCAACTCTGACCAGCCGTGGTGTCGATAACCTGGTGAAATTCTGGGTTGGTCAGTATGGCTTCGGTAAATTCCTGACTCACTTGCAAGAACAGGGGGCCTGATTATGTCTGAATTGAAAAAAGTTCTTACCGAACCGTTATTCAGTAAAAACCCGATTGCGGTTCAGATTCTGGGTATCTGTTCGGCTCTGGCGGTAACCACCAGTCTGAACGTAACCATCGTTATGTGTATCGCACTGACGTCGGTAACCGCGTTTTCAAACCTGGGTATCGCTCTGATCCGTAACCACATTCCGAACAATATCCGGATCATCGTGCAGATGATCATTATTGCTTCGCTGGTAATCGTGGTGGATCAGATTCTGAAAGCCTATGCCTACGACATCAGCAAGCAGTTGTCGGTGTTCGTTGGTCTGATCATTACCAACTGTATCGTAATGGGTCGTGCAGAAGCCTTCGCTATGAAGAATGGTCCTGTACTGAGCTTCTTCGACGGTATCGGTAACGGCCTCGGTTACTCTGTGGTTCTGCTGACTGTAGGGTTTGTGCGTGAACTGTTCGGTTCCGGCAGCCTGTTTGGCTTTGAAATCCTGCCGCTGATTCAGAACGGTGGCTGGTATCAGTCCAACGGTCTGCTGCTGCTGCCGCCATCGGCGTTCTTCATTATCGGTGGTTTCATCTGGGTACTGCGTACTGTACGTAAAGACCTGAATGAAAAAGCAGAATTCAAGATTCTGCCAAACACTGAAAACTCCGGAGGCCACTAATGGAACATTACATCAGTCTGTTTGTTAAGGCCGTGTTCGTTGAAAACATGGCGCTGGCGTTCTTCCTGGGGATGTGTACCTTCCTGGCGATTTCCAAGAAGATTCAGACGGCAATTGGTCTGGGTATTGCGGTTGTTGTGGTACAGACTATCACCGTACCGGCCAACAACCTGATTTATACCTACCTTCTGAAGGAAGGCGCTCTGACCTGGATCAGCGAAGATTTTTCTGCTGTGGATCTGAGCTTCCTCGGTCTGCTGACCTACATCGGTGTGATCGCGGCGATCGTACAGATCATGGAAATGGTACTCGATAAGTACGTTCCTTCTCTGTACAACGCGCTGGGTGTGTTCCTGCCACTGATTACCGTGAACTGCGCCATCATGGGTG
>NZ_DJIO01000124.1:0-5916 GCF_002433655.1 Thalassolituus sp. UBA6592
CGCACAGCTCTATACAAGCTCAGCCACAAGCCCCGGCACAAACCCTGACACAAGCACCGAGGCGACCACCGATCGTGTTTATTCATGGTATGTGGTGCGGACCGGAGGTATTCGACCATTACCGTGACTTCTTTGCTGCCGAAGGCTTCACCTGTTACGCCCCACCGTTGCGCCACCATGATAAGGCAGATAACCGTGACGAGCTGCCGGGCACCATCGGCCTGCTCGACTATGCCCGGGATCTGGAACTGTTTATCCGCACCCTGCCGGCCAAACCCATTCTGATTGGCCACAGCATGGGCGGCCTGCTGGTTCAGATGCTGTGTGCCCGCGGTCTGGCAGAAAAAGCGGTGCTGCTGTGCCCGGCGTCCCCGGCGGGCATCCATGCCCTGACACTGTCGGTGGTGCGCAGCTTTTTTGCGGTAATGTCGCGCTGGGGTTTCTGGAAAAAGCCCAATAAATTATCCCCTGCTGCAGCAAAGTACGCGCTGTTTAATCAAATGCCCCAGGAGCAGATTCCCGCCGCCATGGCCGCCATGCGTTACGAAAGTGGACGTGCAGCCGCGGAAATTGGCTTCTGGTTAGTGGACCCGGGCAAGGCCAGTGCCGTCAATGCTGAGCTGGTGACGCTGCCAATGCTGGTCGTCAGCGGTCTGAATGACCGTATTACGCCAGCAAAAGTGCACCGTAAAATCGCCGCGCGCTACGGCGCGGAATATCGTGGTTATCCGCATCATGCCCACTGGCTGATTGCCGAACCCGGCTGGGAGAAAATTGCTCAGGATATTCTGCACTGGCTGGATGCAGAGGCCGCGAATTTACGGCAAGAGGATTCACAGAAAAAGGATTAAAAGTGACTGGATTAACATTCAGGCGACAGCCATCAGAGAAATAACAGCAGAAGCTGGCGGCAACAAACCACCAGCCTGTGGTCAGAAATTCCAGTGCCGGTCAGGACTGACGGCCACCCGGTTCGGATAATTCTTTATCATCCTTAAAGACCTTCTCGCCAACATTCTCTACGCCCATCATGGCGTACAGCGCACTGGAATTAAATTCCCGCTTGTACAGGACCAGTACCACCACCACAGTCGCAGCCATAAAAGCAAATGGATGGATAAACCAGGCCAGCGCCCCCAGAGAGAAGTAGAACGCGCGCAAGCCATAGTTATAACTGCGGCTCGCCTGATCGATTACTTTTGCCGCGTAGATCGAAAAGCTGCGGCGGTCAGACGCAGTAACACCCTCCTCTGCCGGGGTCGGCGCAGCCCCCACCAACACCGAGGCGAAACCAAACTGACGCATGGACCAGGTGAAGGTAAAGAACGCATAAATAAAGATACAGATCAGCGTCGCCATCTTCAGCTCCAGCGTGGAGAGGCTGTCGTGAATCACAAAGGAGACATTGGCCAGCATGATCTCCAGCTTATCAACCGCCGTCATGGCGGTTAACAAACCCGCCATAATCAGTACACAGGACGAAGCGAAGAAATTTACATTGCGCTCAATGTTGGCCAGCAACGCCGCATCACCGACCCGTACTTCCCGCCCCAGCAGACGGCGCATCCAGTTGATCCGGTGAACGTGCAGTACAGAAGACAGAGACGCGGTGGTTTTGCCACGGTAAGCAGAGAATTGGGTGTAGCTGACCCAGCAGGTGACGAACCACGCCAGACTGATCCAGTTGAGGATCCCGATTGATCCGATTTCACTCATAAGGGCTTCTCCATCTTGGCCTGGGCTTCTGTCACGTTTATCACTTTGTGTTTGGGCAGAGCGGTACTCTGACTCAGAGCATATACTGATACAGAATAACTATGAATACGCTGATTCCGACCTGAGTCAGTGTTATCCGCAATCGGCCGGCAAAGCACCTGCAGACCACCGGTACGGAGCCATTCGATTAATTGTATCAATGATGCCAGAATTCGCTTGCGCAGCGGTGCAATCGGCCTATTATTCGCGCCATCAGCGGCTGAAACTGATCAGATTATGATCGGTGCGGATATTTCAGTCCGGACAAGCCAGACAGCCACTGACAACCGGGTTCGCCCATTTAACCAGATGTGTATTGATACTGAGGAATACCATGACTAAGAAAGCCATCGCGGCCTCTCAACGCCATGCGCAGCAGAGCCAACAACAGAGCCAAAAACAGGGCCAGAAGAAAGCCGGCCGTAACCTGCATGCCTGTGCGACCATTATGCGTAAAGGTGGAGTGCATGAAAAAAGCGGTAAAGCCAAACGGGCTGGCAGCAAACAGCAACTGAAAAAGGCAATGCGTGAGGGGGGCAACAGCTCCCCTTTTTATTGCCTGCTGTTCAGTGATTTTCGCCTCGCCTGCTGATCGCAGCTGATATCCGCCAGTAGCTGCTGACGACTCCCTGCTCTTCTCTCGCTTTCCTTTTACCGTTTTCAGTTTTTCGTTTTCCCTTTTCGTTCTTCTTTTTCTTTTCTCTCGCTTCCTGCTTACTGCTTCCTACGTTCAGTCTGCGGTATGCCTTGCGTATTTTCCTGATTCAGACTGAGATGACTCTCACCACCGGATGGTAACCCTTGTTAATCCGGATTAAAGCTCGCCGGTCAGAATATGCACCAGTCGCTGAATTTTAATATCAGACAGCTGGCGGTAATCAAAGTAAGGACAAACCACGATACCGCTGGCGGCGTGTACGGCAAAATCCGTATCCAGCCAATGCAGTTCATCATTCAATCCCAACGTTCCGGCATAGCCTTTGGCCAATACCAGACGAACGCTGCCATGCTGACGCTTGACTTGCGGTGGGGAGAATATCAGCGCTTCATCGCTGTGCTGCTGCAATAACTGCTGATCACGATAGTCCTGCCAGCGTGGGTAGCCCAATGGCTCTACGCACTGCTGTTTATAAGCAGCGATCAGTTTGGCGTAGACATTAAAAATTTTGCGCCAATGATTGCCGGTGGTTGCCGCAATATGGGCAATCTCACCGGGCTGCATGGCAGCAACTCCTTTGAGTTGCTGATATTCCGGCAATGGCGGGCGGTTGGCGATATACACCGTAAACCGCGCGTTTTCTGAACCGAGCCCTAACTGCCCGCCGCCTGAGCTTTTTGCTGTCATATTGAACGCTGATTCACCCGCTTCATCAGTTCTTCAGCGGTTTCTTTGCGCTCTGAATAACGGTCCAGCAGTACATCATTGCGATCGCGGGTCAGCAGTGTGAACTTCACCAGTTCTTCCAGCACATCGACAATACGGTCGTAATAAGAAGAAGGCTTCATGCGGTCATCGTCATCAAATTCCGCCCAGGCTTTGGCCACGGACGACTGATTAGGAATGGTCAGACAACGCATCCAGCGGCCCAGAATACGCATCTGATTTACTGCATTAAAAGACTGCGAACCTCCACACACCTGCATTAATGCCAGGGTTTTGCCCTGAGTCGGACGTACCGCGCCCAGACTCAGAGGAATCCAGTCGATCTGTGATTTCATAATGCCGGTCATTGAGCCATGACGTTCCGGCGAGCACCACACCATGCCTTCGCTCCAGGTCACCAGTTCACGCAGCTCCTGCACTTTTTCATGTTCCGGTTCGGCGTCATCCGGCAACGGCAGACCGGAGGGATTAAACACCCGGGTTTCACAGCCCATGGCTTCTAAGATGCGTGCGCTCTCTTCCACAACTAAGCGGCTGAACGAACGCTGACGTAATGAACCGTACAGCAACAGAATTTTTGGCTTATGAGTCGCCGGCTTTGCAGCAAAGACTGCGTCAGCGTCCGGCACTTTAAAAATATCGCCAACGATATTGGGGATGTCGTTCATCACTTAAAACCTGTGTTTATTGGCAAACGCCACCAGCGATAACATCACAGGGACTTCCACCAGCACCCCCACCACAGTGGCAAGGGCAGCACCGGAATTCAGACCAAACAGAGAAATCGCCACGGCAACCGCCAGTTCAAAAAAGTTACTGGTGCCGATCATGCAGGCAGGTGCTGCAATATTGTGCTTCAGCTTCATGCGTCTGGCAATAAACCAGGCGATAAAGAAAATGCCGTAAGTCTGTAATAGCAGCGGAATCGCAATCAGCAGAATATCAAACGGCTTGGCGACAATGGTGTTGGACTGCAGGGCAAACAGAATCACCACGGTGCTGATCAGGCCGAGAACAGAAAACGGTTTAATCGCCACCGAAAAATGATTCAGGCGCTCCGCCGACAGAATTTTGCGTGTTAAAACTCCGGCGACCAGCGGCAGTACAACGTACAGCACCACCGACAGCAGCAGGGTCTCCCACGGCACCTGAATATCAGAAACACCCAGCAAAAAAGCTGTAATCGGCGCAAAGGCAAAAATCATAATCAGGTCGTTTACTGACACCTGCACCAGTGTGTAATTCGGGTCGCCCTTGGTCAGCTGGCTCCAGACAAACACCATCGCCGTACAGGGTGCGACACCCAGCAGAATCATACCGGCGATGTATTCACTGGCGGTCTGCGCATCCACCAGCGAGGCAAAAAAGACTTTAAAAAATAACCAGCCCAACGCCGCCATGGTAAAAGGTTTGATCAGCCAGTTGATCACCAGCGTCAGCACCAGCCCCTGTGGTTTTTTACCAATATCTTTGATGGCGGTGAAATCAATCTGAATCATCATCGGGTAAATCATCAGCCAGATCAGCACGGCCACCACCAGATTCACCCGGGCGACTTCCAGCCCGGCGACTAAGGCGAACAGATCCGGTAACAGCAGTCCAAGCACCACACCAGCGATCATGCCAGCGCCGACCCACAGCGTCAGATAACGCTCAAAAATACCCATGATTATTCTCCTGCCTGCATCATAAACAGGTCTTTAATCTGCTCGTTGGTTTTGTCCTGCCAGTCCACGGCGACAAGATTACGGATACGCTGACGTAACCGCGCAGCAACATCCTCAAACATCTGCTGCTGTTTTTCTGCATCCTGTTCCTTCGATGGGTCCGGCAAGCCCCAGTGCACTTTAATGGCATTGCCCATCCACAGCGGGCAGCTCTCTCCGGCGGCGCTGTCACACACGGTAATCACCACATCCGGGGAAAAGGCTTCAAATTCGTCCCAGCCCTGGCTCTGCAGATCTGAGGTATTAATTCCCTGCTGCTGCAGAAATGCCAGAGTACCCGGATACACTACGCCAGCGGGCTGGCTGCCAGCACTGCGCACATCGAAAGCACCGCCCGCTTCGTCACGGCAAATGGCTTCGGCCAGAATGGAACGGCAACGGTTATGGGTACAGACGAACAGCAGTTTCATAAAAGGAGTCTCTGATTTTTGTTGGCTTCAGCAGCAGCCCGCCTGGGGCATTTGCGGAATCAGTTCAGGATGGGCTTCGGCAGTTTCGGATATAACGCTGTACACCCAGTTTTCCAGCTGTGGATTCAGCCGGTAGTGCACCCACTGTCCGGTTTTGCGCGTCAGTAGCAGACCACTTTCCCGCAGCGGCTGCAGGTGGCGTGACACTTTCGGTTGGCTGATGTCCAGCGCCGCCATCAGATCGCACACACACAACTCCCCTTTCGCCTCGATCAGCAGCACCAGCTGCAGGCGGGTGTCATCCGCCAGACAACGAAACAGGGTATTGGGCGTAATTTTCTCTTTACTCATAAGGGCTTCTTTCATCATGCCGCTCATAGTATATATGGATTTCCATATATACAAGTGAAAGCCGGTCAGAGACTGTCCACAAAGCCATCCCTAATGGCTCTGAAGACACTTATCTGCGGCTGCAAATCTGGGTAAGCTGTCGGCAGAATAATAATTTGCGGAGTCAGGCATGCCATCCTCAACCCCTTTTCATCTGATCGTTTACGGTGCCACCAGCTTTGTTGGCCAGATTCTCACCCGCTATCTGGCCGAAACCTATGGTGTTGGTAATAGTGTCGGCAATGGCCTC
>NZ_DJIO01000053.1:0-24226 GCF_002433655.1 Thalassolituus sp. UBA6592
CGTTGACCGGTTGAACTCACCATAAGTATTTCTCTAAGCCATCTTAGTCAGCCTTGCGGCACGGCATCCGTTCGTGACTGCGCTCCCCTCACTACTGCTTTTGATCCGGAATATTCAACCATCCGAATCGTCAGATCTGACATCGGTCAGATCAGAGAGCGACCTTAAATCTGTCCATACGGACAGGAAATATTTCTGACATATTACTCAAATAAACCGGACAGACCAAAGCACAGAATTGTCAGCAACAGGCCAGCCTGCCCTTAAAAGCGCCATTCTTTACAGATCAGAGGCGAATCTGCCACTGACGAATGGCCTGAGAAGTCCTCTCTGCTTTTTGGCTGTTTGCTGACTCTTCAGCGGATTGCGCTTGATCGCTGTTCTCGCTGTTCTCTTCAGTAGCACCTGACGGACGACGCACATCACCCAATAATGTCAGTTGTAACTGCCCTGCTGGCGTCATTACTGCACTGACGTCCCGGATCATACCTGCGGCAAAACTGAAACTGGCGATATCCTGCCCGTACGGATAGTCATCACTGTACACCCGTACCACACTGTATTTAGGCCGGTTAACGTCGCCTCCAAAACCCCAGCTGAGACTGCCGACGAAATACACCATGACCCGCACATTCAGATCATCAAACCAATAAATATCCGGGAGTTTTTCATGCAGATAATAGCTGTCTGTTGCGATATGACGTGCTGCGAAGAGTAACTGAGCATCTGCTTCCAATACGGGCGAAGTGTTATTGCTATCACCCTTATCAGTGACTTTTGCTGATTCAGCTACGTCTGATGGTTCAGTTGCTTCCGGCGACTCAGTTAATTCTGATAGCGGGTTTTCCTTTTTAGCGCTTATCTCATCAGGTGTATGGCTGCTTAACCAATCATTAAGGCCGGATACCTCAATCTGATAAAGCGGTGTGAAAGTCCCCTTGTCTGTGTGCTGATAACCACCCACCACAAACTGCTCATCATTCAGCCAGCCAGCAAATGCCACCCCAAGATTGAGCGCAGCGCCGCTTACCCTGTCAGTCAGCTGCCCCAACACCTGCAGCGCTTTGCCATGCTCTTCCAGCAGAACCTGACTGCCATTAAAAATCAGCGCCCGTGCGGGCAAGTCTGGTGCATTATCAGGTTGCGGATCGTCGCTGTCTGAAGCCTCTGCCGCATCCAGACGCTGTTCGATGCTCAGCCAGAGTTCCTGCTGACGCTGTTCTGTAGCTTTCACATTCTCAGCTGCAGGCAAAGGAAGACGGACAACGTCTTTACCCGGGTCCTGATCAAATACCCGCTGCCCCGCAACCACACGACCGTCGTCCATTAACAGCCATTGCCCATAGGGCGCTTCTGTGCGAAAGCGGATGTAAGGTTCAGGAGGCCTGCCGTCATTAATACGGTAAGGAACCTCCTCAACAGAAACACGGCGATTTTTTACCGCCCCGGCAGAGACATCCTGAGCGTCGAGCAACAGAGTGTAGTCATCCAGTTTACGGATTTGTCGTTCGGTATTCTGCCCGACAAACACAAACGACCAGATCATCCAGGCAATATAAATAAGGCCGACAATTAAAACGATGCTAATAAAAATACCCAGACCAATGAACAGCGACTTCATAACTCGTCCTTAAGTTTTCAGCAGGTATGCAGAGTAATAAGAAAAAGACTAAACAGCAGATGGTATTAAACAGTACCTTCCTGTTTTAATTTCTGACGAACCCCCATCAGCATTTTGCCGAAACGGTTCTGCCCACGCATATCGCGGCCACTGCCCCAGAAGTAGTCGTACATGGTGAGATCTTTGATATCCAGCTCTTCTGTCGCCAGCAGCATTTCCGTCAGTTCTGTATGGGTCCGGCATTTGATGTAGGTGCCACGGGTCATATAAGTAACTGAATTTTTCTTCCAGTCTTTACGGCGCTTTTTAAATCTGGCCTTGCCCAGCTTGGCAGCACGCGCCGGATTTTCCGCCGCACGGATCAGTTCACGATATTCCGCATCCTCAAACTTCATCGCCTGATAATAGTGTTCAACCGAGGGCCATTCCGCACCGTCCAGCTCAAAAGCATAAGGTGCGTACGCAGATAACGGATGGGTTATATCATCGCGCGCCACTTCGTAACGCGACTTCTCCAGCTCACGGCTGTCCTGGTGTTTAAAGAACATGAAATACTTCTGCTGTTCAGATTATCAACGGACCATAGTATCCGAAGTTGCGCGGCAGCTGAAGTCAGATGGATATGTGTCCGGCAAATGTCTCCGGTCGCAAGCAAAGTGAGCCTCAGAGTAAGTCTGAGGATAACCCGCAGATGTGCTTACAGCTGTACCTGCAGCTATACCTACAGCTACAGCTATACCTACATCTGCACCTTAAGGTGTGCCTAGAGAGCAGCCGCGAAACGTCCCAGTCTGGCGTTGGTTGCCGCATAAAAATCGCGCAGTTTGGTGGGGACGTCGCCAAAATCGCCGGCCCCGGCGGTCATGACCCGCACACCTTCGCCACGCAACTGCTTAAGTGCCTGTTTCTCCAGCTGCGCCACCTGTTGATGACCCCACTGTATCGAACGCTGTGCGCTCTCACGGACCAGCGTCTGCTGCCTGGCATTCAGCTTGCCCCACCACTCGCGGGAAACCACCAGCACTCCCGGAAAAGCCATATGATTGGTGAGAACCAGATTGCCCGCCGCCTGATACAGATGCAGGCCGTAGGCGGTGGCCAGATCACAGTCTATGGCATCGATATCGCCATTTCGCAGCCGCGCCAGAGCATCCATAAACTGGGTTGGCTGTGGGTCAATGCCCAGCTGACGATACCAGTTATAAAACATGTCATTTTCGAAAGTGCCAATGCGCCGCCCTCTGAGATCCGCAACGCTTTTTATCGGCGCCACACTGAGCATCTGCCGCATCCCCGGGAAAACGTAGCCCAGTGCAATCAGGTTGTGCTTTTCGAGGTCGTCCAGCATGGCCGAGGCTTCTGCAGATTGCCCGGCCTTGACCATCTCCGCAGTACTGTCGAAGGCATAAGGCACCAGCCAACCATTAAGAGACGGATCAAGCGTTGTCAGTGATGCGACAGCAACAACACCGACCTGCAGCTGATCTGTTTTCAGCATATTGAGAATATTGGCTTCGCCGAAGGATTTGGCAAAGCGCGATTCGCGCATCACAATGCTATTGGTGGAGGACTTTTTCAGGTCCGCAGAAAATCGTTCCAGAACCTGAGTCCAGACGTGCTCAGGTGGCGTCATTGCGCTGTAGCGTATTTTATCGGCCTGCACGCACTGGGCAATCAGTAACAGCCAGCAACAGGCCAGAAAAATCCCTGTTGTAGTAAATATTTTTGAACCGGCTAATGGCGTGCTGCCTGCTGTCATTCTGCTCATACCCTTCCCCGTCGCATATTAACGCCGTCATAACTGCAGATAGAGACAGTCATACGCACGTTTACTGTTATTGTTATCGTGCCTTTGTAACTGGTTGTGAAAAGGCTGTTTAAGAATCAGCTCATTAACCGTCAGCTTGAATGATACTTACGAGGGGATTTTCTGCTCCTTTTGGTTTAACCCGGAGCAGATGGTATTACGTAAAAATGCGCAAAGCAGACAGGAAATAACTGAAAATTCATCCACAGCAATGCCGGATTAATCGCCAGCATTGCCTGCAAGCAACTAAGGCGTACTAAACTTGGTAAGAAGACACCAGCTTATCCAGACTGCTGGCCACCGAACTCAGCTCCTCAGCATTGTGTTTCAGCAAACCGGCGTTCTCGGCACTGTCACCGGCACCGGCATGAATACTGTTCATATTGCGGTTAATTTCTTCTGCGGCCTGATGCTGCTCTTCAGCGGCGGTCGCAATCTGATTCGCCATATCGCGGATTGCATTCACTGAGCTGCGGATTTCTTCAAACACTTCGCCGGTCTGCAATGTTGCCTGCGTTGTCGCATGAGCAAACTCAAGGCTACTGGACAGTTTTTCCGAAACATCTTTTGTGCGGCTGACAAACGAAGAAATCAGACTGTCGATTTCTTCGGTGGATTCCGCCGTACGTCCGGCCAGTGTGCGCACTTCATCAGCAACCACAGCAAAGCCCCGGCCCTGCTCGCCAGCACGGGCAGCTTCAATCGCAGCATTAAGGGCCAGCAGATTAGTCTGCTCAGCAATGCCTCGGATAGTATCGAGAATGCTGGTGATATTGCGGGTTTCCTCTGACAGCAGCCCCATCGCCGTATTCGACTGGTCGATTGCGTTGTCCAGTTTACTGACCACCTTGGTGGTCTGATCGATATACTGATGGCCTTTATCAACGTGTTGCTGACTGTCATCGGCTGAAGCCGCGGTATCAGCGCAATAGCGTGAGACCTCATTGGCGGTAGCCACCATCTCATTAAATGCGGTAGAAACCTGCTCAATCGCGTTGCGCTGATGATCCGCACTCCGGCTCATATCAGACGACATCGACTGCGTCTGATCCGATTGCCGGTTGATGCTGCCGGCAGTGTTCTTAATATCGCCGACCAGCTCGTGAATAGAGGCCACAAAGCGGTTAAAAGCAGCCGCCATCTGCGCCGATTCATCACTGCCTTTTACGTCCAGACGCCGGGTCAGATTGCCGCCACCCTGGGCAAATTCTTCCAGCCCGTGGGTGACCTCAACAATAGGACGGGCGATCAGCCCGCTGATCCAGAATCCGATAAAAGTAAACGCTGCGACCAATATAAGCGTGACCAGGATAATGCCATTGCGCAATTCGTTCGCGGTAGCAAATACTTCGGACTCAGGAATCAGGCCAACAAATTTCCAGCCAAGACCGGGAGACGTTACGGTTTGCACCAACCAACGGCGTCCGCCAAGCGACACTTCAGAAACGCCATCAGCAGCGATCATTTGCTGATAGACATCCCCCAGATCACTGACTGTTTTAAAACTGTTTTCGCTGTTGCTGCCGTCGGCAAGAATGACTCCCGTTTCTTCCACCAGAATAAGGTAGCCTTCTTCGCCAAATTTTACGCTGTTCACCATATCCGCCAGCTTTTTCAGCGTCACATCCACACCAACCACGCCTTTCAGGCCGGTATCCGTTTCAAAGGTGTGCAGATAATCGAGAATCGGGGCACCGGTAAATACATCTTTGTAGGCTGGTGCCCGTACCGGTTTACCCGGTTGTTTCACAGCCGACTGATACCACGGACGTTTACGTGGATCGTAATTGCCTAACTCACCACTGGGCCATTGCACGTAGGCACCGTTTTCCAGCCCCAGAAACACATAAGCAAGATCCGGACGTGCTTCGCCATAGGCTTCCATCATGGCGAAAGCCTCTGCTTCCGCACTGCCACTGCGTTCAGAAAACGTGTTTTTCGGGGAATCCATGTAGGTCGTTGTTGCAGCCGTTAAATTACGCACAGGACGACTGCGGGCGAGATAGGCCGCATCTTCTGCCAGCCCAGTCAGATACAGGGTGAACGCCTTATCGATATGATTAACCTCAGCCCCGGCCCGCTCGACAAAATTATTAAAAACCTGATCCCTGACTTTATAGGTAACCAGTACGGCAATAATCGCCAGTGGCAAAACAACAGCTGACAGCAGAGCGATTAATAAACGGGTTTTGATCGACATATGGCCTCCTGACTGATGTACCAGACCCAGTACATATTGAGTGTAGTCAGAAATACCGCTAACAAGAGTATCAGCGCGCTTTTTTGTACCGCCGCACCAACAATTCAAAGCTGCCCCTGAGCTTCAACGTGTAGTCCGGATATGTTATTTTGCGCGGCTTTTTTACCTCCCGGTTTACTGCCCGGCGAACAGCATCAGGAGCTGCCAATGATCTGTGGTTTTGACTACGGTACATCCAACTGCGCAATCGGAATCCCTGAGGACGGCAATATCCGTCTGCTGCCGGTCGATGGGGAACGGCACTTTATGCCCTCCGCGCTTTACACCTGGGCCCGGGAACTGATTTGTGAGCAGGTGAGCCACGGCATTCAGCAGACAGATGAGCGCAGCGACTTCGTTAACCTGCGCAAAGGCCAGTTACAGGCTGCCCTGCGCGCCCGCAACGAACTTGATCTGACGCCTGCAGAACAGGTGATGTTTGTCGGTCAGGAAGCCTTCCGCCACTATTTTGCCGATCCTGAAGAAGGCTATTTTATTAAGTCGCCTAAATCCTTTCTTGGTGCCAGCGGCCTGAGGCCTGAATTTGTTCATTTTTTTGAAGACATAGTCACGGCCATGATGCAGACCACCAAACGCCGTGCAGAGGCCGCCGCCGGACATGAACTCACCCATACCGTGATTGGCCGGCCGGTCAATTTTCAGGGGGTGAATGCCGAACAGAGCAATGCCCAGGCCATTGCCATTTTGACCACCGCCGCCAAACGCAGTGGTTTTAAAGAAGTGGAGTTCCTTTACGAACCCATTGCTGCCGGTCTGAGTTTTGAACGCAGCCTGAGCGAAAATAAAACCGTTCTGGTGATGGATATCGGCGGTGGTACGTCAGACTGTGCAGTGGTGCGCATGGGCCCTGATCATGTTCAGAAACAGGATCGCCGTGCTGATTTCCTTGCTCATACCGGGGAGCGGATCGGCGGTAACGATCTCGACATCCGCCTGGCCGCTGATCAGCTGATGCCACTCTTCGGAATGCAGTCAGCCATGAAAAGCGGTAAGCCAATGCCGACCCGAACCTTCCTCGACGCCGTTGCCACCAACGATGTATCCGCCCTGACCCGCTTCAGCAGTCTGGAAACAGGCCTGTACCTGGAGCAATTGCAGCGCGACTGCAGTGAACCGCATCTGATTGAGCGTTTTATCCGCCTGCGCAATAACAAACAGAATCAGCAACTGGTGCGCAGTGCGGAAGAAGCAAAAATTGCGCTATCCGATGCCGGCAGTGTCAGTGTGAAGCTGGATTTTGTTGAAGCGGATCTGCAACAGGAGATTCAGCGTACGCAGCTGGCAGGCGCTATTGAACGCCCTCTGAGCCGTATCGCTGAGCTGATGACGGAAGCTGTTGCCCAGAGTGGCTGTCAGCCGGATCTCATTTTCGTTACCGGCGGCAGTGCCCGCTCACCGGTCATTCAACAGGCCGCCAAAGCTGCCGCAGGCGACGTTCCGCTGCTGGATGGCGATCACTTCGGCAGTGTCGTCTCCGGCCTGACCGAGTGGTCACGTCGTATTTACGCCTGATTAAACAGGCCACGTTTCTTGTTACAGCAAAATCAGGAAATGGGACGGTAAGCGCCCCATTTCCTGAGATTTAAAGCGTTTCAGTCCTTCCAGGTTTTTCTTCTGCCTTCTTTCTGCCGTTTATTTCTAACGATCGTTCCGTTTCTTTCTTCCGATTCTTTCATCAGTTGTTTCCTTTTCTTCTGGCCGGCTGGCGATTCCCGATCAGGCATTTTTGCCAACAGACACCCGCAGCTTAAATATCGTGCTTTTCCGAAGCTTAATTCGTATTTACACGTATCAACCTGTCCAGGTTTTTGATATTACTCAGTAGATGTCAGAAATGGTCGGTAATATTTTAACGCTATATCGCGGAGACAAACTCTATTATTGGAAGCACATTGTCTTAATATGTCCAGTCAGCAGAACCATTAAATTCTGACTGTTTGAGATTACCTTACGCACTGGCTACTTCTGCACTATTGTTAAAGATGTGCGTAATTTGAATGAAGACAGAACACAATCACGGCAGAGCCGGACTTCACGGAGTAATGGATGCAGCACCTTGTTTATAATATTTCTGCGCTGCCTGAGCTGACCGAATGGCTCAACGCTCTGCCAGCAGACGTTAAAAATAAACGGATTCTTGCCGGCGTCTATTCCTCCTTATCTGAGGAAAAATGGTTCACAGATGTCCGTGCTGAGATTAACAGGTACCTGCCAACCGCCACCGTCACCGGCGGCAACTGTCCGGCCACCATAGATACATCGGTAAACGAGCAGAATCATACCCAGATTTCACTGATGATCTTTGATTCCTCCTGGGTACAGGGTTACAGCATTCCTGCCGAACAAAGTGGCCACAAAAGCTACGAAAGCGGAGAGAACCTGGCCGACCGCCTGTTGAATGAAGCACCACTGCGCCCATCCGGCGTTATGCTGCTATTTTCTCCGACCATGCTTGATGTGTCCGATTTTTACGCCGGTCTCTATGCCCATATGGAAGGCATTCCTGTTTTTGGCGCCGGAGTTGGCGGTCACCCGGACATCCATAAAGTCATAATGATGCTGGACAAAAACATCCTGACATCCGGCTTTATCGCCATCGCTTTTTATGGCAAATCCCTGCGTCTGGAATCCACCCACCATCTGGGCTGGATTCCCTTCGGCGAAGTGATGACCATCACTTTAGCTCAGGATAATGTCGTAGACTCGATCAACCATCGCTCAGCGGCTCAGCTGTACAACCATTTTATTGGTTTTGATAACGATGACTTTTTCTCCCATGCCATGGAGTTTCCGTTTATCGTCCGCCGCAACGGTATCAATATTGCCCGGGTACCTTTTGCCGTTACTGACCAGCAACAGATGACCTTCGTTGCCGATATCCGCCGCGGTGATCAGGTGCAGTTCGCCTATGGTGATATCAACAGCATCATGGAAAACCTCGACTTTTTTAACGCTGATATGAAGCGTTTTCAGCCCGAAGCCGTACTGACATTTTCCTGTGTATCCCGTCTGAGTTTTCTTAACGGCAATCCCAATCTGGAAGTCAGCCCTTACCTGAACCAGTCCAATGCCGGCGGCTTTTTCAGTTACGGTGAAATCGACAGCAGCAGTGGCCAGGACAACGTTCTCAACGCCACCATCGTCAGCATTGCTTTCAGCGAAACACCAGCGAGTACAGAGCTGAGCAGCGATATGTCTGAAGATCTGACACCACCTGTCACCAGTTCACGGGATCTGGCGCGTCTGAAACGACTGATGTATTTTATTTCACGGGTCACAGAGGACCTGCAGAAAGCCAACCGCGAGCTGCGCAATATTTCCCAGAAGGACGCCCTTACCGGCATATACAACCGCCGCGCCCTGACCACCAAACTGAAGCAGGAACTGAGCTACGCCCGCGAAGGCGGGCTGCCGATTTCCGTGATCATGATCGACCTTGATCACTTCAAATATGTGAATGATGACCATGGCCATCTGGTCGGTGACCGGGTCATCACCGCCAGCGCGCTGATCATTGCATCCTGTATCCGCCCGGGCGACTTTCTCGCCCGCTTCGGCGGCGAAGAGTTTATGTTAATTCTGCCCGCCACCAATGCACAGGATGCTGCCGAAGTGGCCGAACGTATCCGCAAAACCCTGGAGTCTCAGACCCGTACTATGGACATCCCATCGGTCACCTGCTCTCTGGGCGTAGCCTGTGATCCGCGAGGCGAATCTTCATCCGATGAGCTGATCCACAGATCCGATCAGGCGCTTTATCAGGCCAAGTCCAACGGCCGCAATCAGGTGTTTACGGCGCCGCAGGAAGTCTGACAGAGCAACCGGGGTTATTTATAAAAATATCCCCTGAAATCAGATACATGCTGACGCTGCTCTGGCTTTAGCTGTGGCTATGGTCGGAGCTTTATCTGTGCCTATAGTCGGGGGCTTTAGTTGCGGCTTTAAAAGAAACCGGCCGTCAGCACCTTGCGCCGATCCGGCAGGAAATTTCCGGATTACTGGCTATACTTTCAGTTAAAGCAACAATAAATCGCTGAGCAGTAGACGACAGCATATCGCCATGGAGGTAGATATCCGTATGCCAGAACTGAAGGACAAGGGACAGGAAATTGCCCGTATTCACGAAGAGGTTGCACGCCTCGAAGATGAAATTCACCGCATTTCAAACAAGCTGAACAACGAGGGATTTATTTCCCGCGTACCGGCCGCCATGATCGAAAAGGAACAAAAAAAGCGCAGCGCCTTTCTGAAAAAACAGGAAAAGCTGAAGGAAATGCTGACCACCATTTCCGGGTGAGCCACAGAGAACATCTCCAGCGGTTTCAACTACGGGTAAAGACTGCCCTGCTGCCAGCAGTCTTCGCCTGCTGATCCGGGCTGTATCTGTTTCCTTTCGCTGCAGTAGCTGTGCAGTAACGTGTTTTATCCGTGGAGCATGACTGTAGTGTCTGCTTAGCATCACTGCAGCATCAGTGCACTATCACCGAGGCCCGGCGAATTCAGCGTGCCACCACCAGCAATAACCTTTCATAATCTGTGTCAATTTCCAGCCCCTGTGCCTGACCTAGAATCCGCTCTTCACCGA
This sequence comes from Thalassolituus sp. UBA6592, assembly GCF_002433655.1. NCBI lineage: Bacteria > Pseudomonadati > Pseudomonadota > Gammaproteobacteria > Oceanospirillales > Oceanospirillaceae > Thalassolituus > Thalassolituus sp. UBA6592. The sequence continues at coordinate 10,274 of NZ_DJIO01000053.1, forward strand.
TGGGAGAGCAGTATGGATTATGATATCGCCATTATTGGCGCCGGCCCGGCCGGACTCAGTTTTGCGCTGTCACTGCGCGACAGTGGCCTGAAGGTAGCAATCATCGAGAAACAGCCTGCAGATACCTTACAGGCACCCGCCTACGATGGCCGGGAAATCGCGCTCACTCACCTGTCGCAGAAACTGATGCATGCCCATGGCAGCTGGCAACGGCTGGGCGACGGAAACATCCACCCGTTAATGGCTGCCAGTGTGCTCAACGGCCGTTCGGACTACCGCCTGCACTTTGATGCTCCGGCAAACATTAAAGGCCCTTTGGGTTATCTGGTGTCCAACCAGAATATCCGCCGCGCCATTTTTGCCGAATTTGCCGCCAGCGAGGCTGCAACGCTGCTCGACAACACCAACGTACAGCACGTGCGTACTGATGCCAGCGGCGGCTATATCACGCTGGATAACGGCACAACCTTGTCTGCCTCGCTGGTGATCGCTGCTGATACGCGCTTTTCAGCAACGCGCAATCAGATGGGTATCGCCTCTGACTACAATGACTATGGCCGCAGTGCTTTGTTGTGCGTCATGGAGCATGAACAGCCCCACCATCACACCGCCCTGGAATGTTTCTTCTACGGCGGTACGCTGGCCGTGTTACCGCTGGATGAGTACCGTTGCTCTGTGGTTATCACCGTCAACTCAGCACAGGTATCTGAGTTGCTGCAGATGAGCGAAGAGGCCTTTAACAACGAAGTCGCTCAGCGTCTGGGCAATCGCCTGGGTAGCATGAAGCAATGCGGTGAACGCTATCACTACCCTCTGGTAGGTGTACACGCACGTAAGTTTTATGGTGAGCGTTTTGCTCTGGTAGGCGATGCAGCCGTCGGCATGCACCCGGTGACTGCGCACGGTTTCAATCTTGGTCTGAGCGGTCAGGATCTGCTTGCCAGTGAAATTATGAAAGCCTGTAAAAACCAACGACCATTCTGGGATACTCAGGTGCTTGCCGCCTACCAGCAACAGCACATGCCCAACGCCCGGGTGCTTTATCACGGCACCAATACCGTGGTCGGACTGTTCACAGATGACCGCCTGCCGGCCAGATTACTGCGTACCGCTGTACTGCGCATCAGCAATCATCTGCCACCACTGAAACAGGCGATCCGTCATAAACTGATGAGCGAACAGCATCCACGACTGCGGGTGTTTTAAACCTCGCCGTTGAGTAATGACAGGGTAAATGAAAGCCGGTCATTGGCATTATCCAGCTGCAGACATTCCTGCAGAATTTCAGCATCGAAACGGATAATGCCAAACAAGCGGAAGCTGAAAGTCTCTGCATCCATGCTCTGCCACTCGTCCGATTGCAGCAAGTCACTGATGGTGTCATCGGCGTCAGCATCGGCCTGCAACAGCGCCAGCAGACGATGCAGAATTTTATCTTTCAGCTGTTCGTTATCGCTCTGCTCTGCGGCGGTTGGCGCACGGTCGTCAAAGGGTTCGCATTCGTAAATCTGGTACGGCAATAATTGCACCGCCTGGCCTAAGCGATAACGTTGCTGAATATGTACATTAAGATAAAGGCGCCCATCATCTGTGGTGTCCGTCAGCTCACACAAGCCGGCACTGAATACATCGTACGGGCGGTATGTTGCCTGGTTGGAACTGAGCGCTTCGCGCATATTTTCTGTGGGCTTCGCCGGACTGATCACTGATTGAGTATGGCAGATGGCCACCAGCTTATTTTCATCCAGACAGCGCTGAATCATTTCGCGATAACGTGGCTCAAAGACATGCAGTGGAAAAACAGTACCGGGAAAGGTAACGCACCCGGGAATCGGGAAAATACAGATTTCCGCCATGGTACTTCCTCTTAGTGAATTTTAGTCTGCGCAACGACCGCTAAGTACCTGCGGTCGATAACAGCAACGGAACAGAGAAACCAAAACAGAACTCTGCAACGACAGATCTTTATTGATGGTCAAATGGTAAAATCTTCTCCTACTTTTGCAACATTTTCTGACAGTCGGCTATCTGTTACTGCTATGTTTACCCATCATTGGATGAAAAAGACCCCGCTATGCTGATGGAAATATCTTTCGGTGGCATGTTGTTCAGCCCGCTGGCGCTGTACATCCCACTGGCCCTGCTTTTTACCGTGTTGTTCCGCTGGGCACTGCACCGGGTCAATATGCGTTTTCAGTTATGGCATACCGCTTACTGGAACGAAGCCTGGCTCGATATTTCCCTTTTTATTATTTTTCTCGCGTTAACCATCGCTGTGACAGGAAGGTACTAATTTATGCAGAAACCACTGCGTATCGTTATTAATCTGTTTATTCTGCTGGTCGCCATTGGCGCCGGTTACTGGGTGTGGAATTATTACCTGCATTCGCCGTGGACGCGCGACGGACGCATCCGTGCCGATGTGATCACCATCTCGCCGGATGTCTCCGGCTGGATCAGTGAACTGAACGTTAGCAACGATCAGCAGGTAAACGCAGGAGATGTCCTGTTCCGCATTGATGATGCCCGTTATGAAGCCGCTGTGGCTGAAAATAAAGCCCGCGCCGAACAGGCACGCTACACCTGGGAGCTGGCTAAACATCAGTACGACCGACGCAAAAAACTGAACAAAAATCAGAATATCAGCGCTGATGATCTGGACGTTTACCGCATCCAGATGGACTCAGCCCGTGCCAGCTATGATCTCGCACAGGCGCAGCTCAACACCGCCATGATCGATGTTGAGCGCAGTAAAGTGATGGCGCCGGTAGCCGGCAGTATTGTTAATCTGGGTCTGAGCAACGGCAATTACGTCAACAAAGGAACACCGGTACTGTCGCTGGTAAAATCCGGTTCGTTTTATGTCACCGGTTACTTTGAAGAAACCAAGCTGCAGCATATCCATATTGGTCAGACCGCTTACGTACAGCTGATGAGTGGCGGCAAGGCACTGGAAGGCCATGTGGTCAGCATAGGCAAAGGCATCGCCAATACCAACACCTCCGGCGATTCACAGCTGCTGCCACAGGTGCAGCAGAGCTTTAACTGGGTGCGCCTGGCGCAACGGATTCCGGTCGATATCCGCTTTGATAAGCTGCCTCCGGATATCAACCTCAGTGCCGGTATGACCGTCAGTGTTCAACTGGCTGACGACTGATCTATGTCGCGTCTGAGTCTGGTCTTAAACACCCTGATGCTGCCCGAGCGCAGGGCCGTGATTTTTGCCTCCAAAGGCGTAATCTCCATGGCCCTGTCGCTGTTTATGGCCATGTATCTGCAACTCGACCGCCCATACTGGGCCATGGTGTCTGCCATTTTTCTGCAGGTACGTCCGGAAAGCGGCCTGGTGATCGAAAAAGGCTTTATTCAGATCGCCGGGTCGACCCTGGGCGGCCTGTTCGGGCTGATGATTCTCGACGTATTTATGCCCTATCCGCTGATTGCCCTGACGTTATTGGCGCTTTGGATAGCCCTGAATTCCGGTCTCGCCGCCTACGTGCACAGCATGAACTTCACTTATGGCTTCGCCATGTGTGGCATGACCGCTGCTATGGTGGTGTTGCTGTTTTTCAGCAGCAATACCCCCGACAGCCAGACAGCCTTCAGCATCGCGCAGGCGCGTATCAGTGAAATATGCGTCGGTACTGTCTGTGCCGTGCTGGTGAGCCGGCTGTTCTGGCCGGTCACCGTGATTGCCGGTCTGCGTATGAGTGCGCGCACCACCATCAACAAGAGCATGCAGTATCTGGCACTGGAGCTGGACCCCAACGGCTCCCACGACGGACGTCACCAGCATGCAGACAGCATTCTCGAATCTGTGATGGCAATGACGGATGATGCCAGTGCCGTCTTTTATGAAGGCCCTAAAGGTCCGGCCCGCAGTCGTGCTATTTCTCTGCTGTGTAACCGCATTATGTCGCTGCTGTCGATGGCACAGATTCTCGGCCGCTTTCAGCGCAATCATCCGGAATTGATGTCCGCCGATTTCAGCCAGTTTCTGCAGCAGCTGCGCGCCGGCTTTATCCGGGTGGCGGAAGTCACCGACTACGAACAGGCGTATCTGGAGAACCAGCAACTGCGCCGCCGGGTACTGGACTTTGGCGAACGCAGTGATCAGTCGCCGCTGGAAACGCGCATGACGCAAACCGCTGCTGAACTGGTGACCGCCCTGGGATTAATCCTGCGGGCGTATCAGGCACTGGCGGTACCTGATCAGCAACTGGCCGGAGCAACCCGCCTGCAACCGCACAGAGAACCCCTACTGGGCGCAGTTAACGCCATCCGCAGTGGTCTGGTATTTACCGTTGGCGCCGTGATCTGGATGGCCACCGGCAGCTTTGCCGCCATTATGATGATGATTCTGCCGGTGGTCTTTTCCATCATGTTCTCGCGTCTGCCTGGCACCATTCTCAAGCTGGTCTTCAAAAGCCTGATGATCGGTGCCCTCGCGGCCATTCCGGTTGGTCTGCTGGCACTGTCTATACTGGCACGCAGCAGTGGTGATTACGAAGTTCTGATTCTGGTGCTGGCACTGCCCTATTTTCTTGGCCTGCTGCTACTTGCCAACCGCCCCACGCTGCCCTTTGGGCTGGGCTTCTGTATTCCGTTTACCATTATTGTCCGGCCCGGTCCGGGCATGAGTTTCAGCGCCGATGTGCCGGTCAGTATCGGTCTCGCCATTTTGTGTGGTATCGCGGTACTGGCCGTGATTTTTACCCTGATTACGCCTCCGGGAGGCAAACGTCTGCAACACCGTCTGCTGGAATCCACCACCCGTGATCTGCGCGACCTGCTCAATCATGAATCACCACGTGACTGGTACAACGGCCGTATGGGTGAGCGTCTGCTGAAGCTGTCTACTTACGATATGGCATCCGGTAATAAAGACCGCTCCATGACCGACCTTGGCTTTACCGGCCTGAACCTTGGCCACGCAATCCTGACTGTGCTGCACTATCTGAAAAGCATTCCTGATGAGGAGTATCCGGCAAGTTTCAGCCGCTGGCATTCCGCGCTGGCCGACGCCTATCTGGACGCATCCCGTGGAATTGCGAATGAGGATTTTGATAAGGCTTCGCGGCAATTACTCAACGATCTGCAGAGCACTCAATGTCCGCAGCAGACCCGGGATCTGATTGAAGGGATCAGTAACCGTCTGCAGCTGACGTTTAAACGCACCGCGGCCAGCGTCAGCGGATAACGCGGCGCGCCTGCGTAAAGCGGTCTTTCCAGTAGTAATCGTCAAGGCGTGAAATCATCACGCCTTTTGACGTGGAAACGTGCAGGAATTTTTTGTCTTCGATATAAATGCCGACATGACGGGATTTATAACTGGTATTAAAAAATACCAGATCCCCAGGCTGCAGCTGATCGCGGCGCACCTGAGTGCCGGAATACATCTGCTTTGCGGTTGTACGCGGTAACTGAGTGGCGAATTCATCGCGATAGGTGACGTACACCAGACCGGAGCAATCCATACCACTGCGGTTTACACCGCCATACGCGTAAGGTGTACCCTTCCACTGCTCATACTGAGCGTAGATCAGGTTTTTAATATCCTGCTGCTGCGCCGCACTGGCCTTTGGTATCGGCGCTGCAGGCCCGAGAGCCTGATCGACTGAAACCATATTGCTGCAACCTGTGCTGAGCACGGCAACAAACATTACCGGCACCATCAGATTTTTCATGCTGGCAGATCCTTTTCTGCTTGGCTGTATGGCCTGAATTTCGCCCTGTGACCGTTTGCCAGCTTTCAGCTACGCTGACGGCTGGCTAACAGAATACCGCCGAATATCAGAATGGCACCAATTATATGGTAAAGATGTATCTGTTCGCCGAGGTAGACCACCGACAATCCGGCGCCAAACAGCGGCATCAGATGAATAGACAGACCAGCTCTGGCCGGGCCTAAGCGCGCCACACAGGCGTTATACAGCAGGTAAGCCAGTACCGACGGCACAATGCCGACGTAGGCCAGTGACAGAACAGAATGCATGTTCCATACAGGGGTTTGCCCGGAGGCCAGTTCCCAGCCCCAGAACGGCAGCAGAAACACCAGGCCGGTAGCCATCTGCACCTGCAATAACCCGGTACGGTTAATTCCCGCCGGTACCGCTTTCAGACCAATGGTGTACAGCGCCCACACTACCATCGCCACCAGCAGAATCAGATCTCCGTGGGCGAAATTCAGTGAGGCCAGAATCTGAGTATCCCCACGCATTACGATGGCCAGCACACCGGCGAACGACACCACCATACCGACAATCTGCAGACGGCCAACGCTGTAGCCAAAAAACAGCCCGCCCAGAAGAACAATCAGCAAGGGGATAAACGAATTAAGAATAATGCCATTGGCAGCCTGGGTACTTTGCAGACCCAGATAAATCAGCGAATTGAATGCGGTAATACCAGTAAGAGAAATTCCCAGGATCAGCCAGCGATGCTGCCAGTAAAGCTGACGATCGCGCTGCAGTGCTTTCCAGGCAAATGGCAACAGCACCAGCGAAGCAATGATCCAGCGATAGAGGGACAAAGTCACCGGCGGGATTTCATCGCGTACCGCGCGGCCAATAATAAAATTACCGGCCCAGAACAAAGGGGGCAGTAACAGCAGCGCACAGGTCAGCAGAAAGCCGGAGGATCGAATATTTTTGAAAGATTGACGGGTGTTCGTTAACAAGCTCAATGTAATAACCGCACTGCCATTGTAAAAGCCGCAATTATGGCACGCTGGCTACGCTTCTTTTTAAACAAGTATGATCCCCTTACCGCAACAATCAGCAGCAACAATTATTACAGCGCTGCTCTCTTCAGTACCTGTCACTCCAGCAGCTGTCATAGCACAGCCGCATTGCGCATAAAGGCTTCAACTTCCTGACGCAGAGGAACCGATGGCTGCGCGCCATCACGGGTAACCGACACGGCCGCAGCAGCATGGGCAATACGAACCGCATCGGTTAACGGCTTACCTTCCAGCAGACAACAGGCCAGCGCGCCATTGAATGTGTCCCCCGCCGCAGTGGTGTCACGAACCTCCACATGAAAGCCCGGCACCATTTTTCCGGAGACTATCCCGGCAGAAGCATCATCAACCGTCCGGCGGCTGACCCAGGCGCCCTGACTGCCGAGGGTAATAATCACCAGCGGAATGCCTTTTTCGTGCAAAACCTGCGCAGCCTGAGCAGCGCTGTCACCGTCACTGACCACGATCCCGGTAAGGGCATGAGCCTCTGTCTGATTCGGCGTAATTACATCCACTAACTGCAGAAATTCATCGGATAGCACCGTCGCCGGTGCCGGATTCAGGATGACCTGAGTGTTGTGTTTTACCGCCTCTTTTGCCGCCAGCATCAGAGTGTCCAGCGGCGTCTCCAGTTGCATCAGCAGGCAATCCGCCTGATGAATTAATAGCAGATGCTGCGTCAGGCGTTCTGGTGTCAGACAGGCATTACTTTCCGGCGCGATACAGATGCTGTTTTCGCCTTCACTGTTCACCTGAATAATGGCAATGCCTGAAGGTTTTCCCACGGCCGTCATAACGGCGCGGGTATCAATGCCATCTTCGGCAAAAGCACTCAGCATCTGTTCACCAAAAGCGTCTTCACCAACCATAGCGATAAATGCCGGAGCCGCGCCCATGCGCGCCGCTGCAACCACCTGATTGGCTCCTTTACCACCGGGGATAACACGGTAATTATGGCCGGTTAACGTTTCACCCGGTTGCGGGAAGCGGGAGACATTTAAAACATGGTCAGCATTCACGCTGCCCAGTACCGTCAGACGTTTCATAAAAGCGGCACACTGCCCTTCAGTTTGCGAACAAAACACTAAGAGTATTGGATGCAGGCTTCGTCACGCAAGCGTAATAAAATCCGTGCGCATGAGGTCAATTTATTGTGCGCGACGGTTCATGTTTACCGCCGGAATCAGCACAATTCCTGCAGCATTCAGCACTTACTGTAATTTATTTTACGCCGACAGCTGCGGCATTATTCTGCTTTCAGAACGCACGCTGCCCGGTGATCGGTTAAATTCGCGTTTAAACGCACGACTGAATGCCGCTTCGCTGGCGTAGCCGGATTGCTGCGCAATATCCGCCAGCGCACGGTTGCTGTTCTGCAGCATTTCCCTTGCTGCCATCATGCGCCAGCGGATGATATAACGACCGGCGGGCTCGCCCATCAGAGAGGTGAATTTCTGTGCAAAAACACTGCGCGACATATTAGCCACAGAACACATGCGAGACATCGGCCAGTCCTGTTCAGGATGCCGGTGAAACGCCGCCAGAAGCCGGCCAATCTGCCGGTCACGTAATGCCGTCAGCCACCCCGGTCCGGTGTCACCGGATTGTTTAATCCAGTGCCGGATCGCCTGCAGAATCATAATATCCGCCAGATGGGTAATCAGGGTTTCACTGCCCGGACCGGGGTTCGCCGCCTCACGTTCGATAAAGCGCATTGAACTGTGCAGCCACTGCTGTTCTTCCTCCGCCAGCTGATCAATATGAATGACCAGCGGCAGACAACGCGTCAGTTCCAGTCCGGTAAGATGATCAAAGCGGGCGACGCCACAGATCAGACTACTCGCTTCACCACCGCCGCCAAAGTGCATGACCTCCAGCCGTTCACTGACTTTTTCCACCGGAATATCAAACAGCCCCTGACAGCAGCCCTGACCTTTCTCCCGCTCACCAGCCAGCGGATCCGCACCACCACTGATGCAGTGTCCCTGACCATGGGGTAACAAAGCCAGATGTCCTTCTTTCAGCAAACGCGCAGGCTGACCATCCACGTGCAGCCAGCACTGCCCGGCAGCAACGATATGGAACATCAGGCTGTGTTCAAAAGGAGGAAATTCAACACTCCACGGCGCTGTCAGATGCGAACGGCAATAGAGTGTGCCGCTCAGTTTCAGCAGTTGCAGTACCTCCCCTAAAGGATCATGGGACGGCGGAATCTCACGCTCTGACATCTGGCAGGCTCCTCAATTCTTAGCAGGCCAGTCCTTCAATGAAGGCGATCATCCGATCGCAGATCAGGACGATTGGTAATAATTAAAGGAATTTCTGTGATTGTTCATCCAGCCATCAGCCTACACACTGTTCATATCTTAAACAACCCGGACACATCCCAGGAGTTCACCATGACACAAAGAACTATCACTGGCAGTGCTGTATCTGCCTCCTCTTCCGCCGCAGGCGAATTTGCCGTGATCGGCGCCAGCGGTAAAACCGGTCAGCGCGTTGTGCAGCGCCTGCGCGCAGCGGGCCATAACGTCCTTGCGCTGTCGCGCAGCAGCAGTACTGCCTTTGACTGGCATCACCCGGCAACCTGGCCTGACGCTCTGCAGGGCGTTCAGTCGCTTTACATTACCTATCAGCCGGATCTCGCCGTCGCGCAGGCAGAAGCCGATATCCGCCAACTGGTGCGTACAGCAGAAGACTGTGGCGTTGAGCACCTGGTGCTGTTGTCCGGGCGTGGCGAAGACGGAGCGCAGCGGGCAGAACAGGTACTGATCAGCAGTAACCTGCAATGGAACGTGGTGCGCGCTTCATGGTTTGCCCAGAACTTCAGTGAAAGTTTTATGGCAGAAGGCATTATCAGCGGCGAACTGTGTCTGCCCGCCGGCGCAGTGCAGGAGCCGTTTGTCGATACCGATGACATTGCCAACGTGGTTGTTGCCGCGCTGACTCAACCAACATTGCGCAACCGCGTGTTTGAAGTGACCGGCCCACAACTGCTGACCTTTGCCGATTGTGTAGCAGAGATTGCACAGCAGACAGGCCGCACTATCCATTACCGCACGGTACCTGCCGACCTCTGGCTTGCAGCGCTGGCACAGCAGCAGGTACCGGCAGACATACGTGATTTGTTGCAGGAGCTGTTTACTCAGGTGCTGGATGGCCGCAATTCTCAGCTGACCAATGGCATACAGCAGGCGCTGGGACGTCAGCCAACCTCTTTTGCTGAGTACGTCAGCAAAACCCTCAAAGCCGGATTGTGGCCGGTTGATGAAAGACAGACTGCAGCGCCGGCAAGTGCTTGATAAACGGCAAAAACTGAGCATATAAAAAAAAGGAAAACAGCGTGGACGATCTGATGAATGTACTGGTGTTTATTTCCATGATCAGCATGGCAGTCATGGGTGGCGTGTATTTTGTTTTTTCTGTGTTTGTTATGCAGTCGCTGGCACAGATCAGAAATGGCGCCGAAGTCATGGTTAAAATCAATCAGGTGATTTTACATTCACTGTTTTTACCGCTGTTTTTCCTCTCCAGCGGGCTTGCAGCATTCATAATTGTGCTCAACCTGCTGGTTCAGTTTGATGCGCTGCTGTTTATGGGGTCTGCCGTTTATATTCTCGGCATGTTTGCCTGTACCGCAGTATGTAATGTACCGCTCAACAAACGCTTAGAAGCAGCCCACAGCAGCTCCGGCAAAAATCCGTTCTGGGCTGAGTATCTGCAGCGCTGGACACGTTGGAATCATGTGCGCACAATCAGTTCAGTACTGGGTGCAGCGGCGCTGTACGCCGCTGGCAGCTCCTGACTTTTCAACAATGGAAGCAGAAACCGGTAACGATTAATGAGCGGATTAAAATCGTACGGTAACCAGAATCACACTGATCAGAATTAATGCACCACCGAACCATTGCTGCGGGGTGATTTTTTCGCCAAACCGGCGTTTGGAAAAGTACAGGGTACCGATAATTTCTGCCTGTCCAAGGGTTTTAACCAGGGCCGGATTGACCAGAGCAAACCCGGTAAACCAGCCAATAGAACCGAGTGAGCTTAATACCCCGACTTTACAGCTGAGACGGATATTGGCACGAAACGGCGCCAGCAGATCGCCGGACTTCACGATCTGAATGGAGCACAGAATCAGGGATTGCAACGCCAGCACATACCAGAGAGTAACACCGGCATTGGTAATCAACGAGCCTGATAAAGCATGGCTGGCAACCGATGCGGCAACGGATGTAATGGCAAAACAAAGGCCACTGGCAAGGCCAAGAATAAGCGACATATCTTTGTGCGCGCTTAACAGCTTGCGCCATTTAACACTCATAATCAGCGCCCCGGCGACCCCGAGAATCACCCCCGCCCAGCCGGACATACTCAGTGTGTGATGTAACACCGGCAGGCCGATTAAAGCAGCCAGCACAGCTTCAGTTTTTGCCAGCAAAGTACCCAGAGCAAAACTGCCGGAATGAAACACCCGCAGCATAAAATAAGTCGCCAGAATCTGAGCAATGGCACAGGCAGTAGCAGCAATAAAAAACCTTGCTGCATTCGCAGCCGCAGAATCCGTACTGCCGAAGTCCGTAGCACCGAAAATCTGCCAGCAGACAATCAGATAAACAGAAACCAGAGGCAGGCCATAAAGAGAGCGCGACATGGTCGCGTGCAGGAATCCCGCTTCACGGGACAGCGTATTCTGATACGCAGTTCTGAAAGACTGGCAGGCAGCCGCAAATAAGGTAATGGCGATCCACATAATAACTCCGGTTCATCGAACGCGAAGGATGGACCGCCACCAACTATTTGTAAAAGGAATTACTTTTATACTTTGCATTCCATCAGAGAATGCAATCCATAGCTTATGCCAGGGAGCGGATATTTTCAGCCGTCAGTGTAATGATATTCTGCCGGGCCTGAGGGCTGATCCAGGCATTGTGTGGTGTCACAATCAGATTCAGCGCCTGATCGGCGCCAAGCGCCTCCAGCACCGGATGCCCTGCCCGAGGTGGTTCACTTGGCAGCACATCAAGCGCAAGACCACCCAATACACCGCTCTGCAGCGCCTGCAGTGCCGCCCGCTCGTCAATGATGCCGCCGCGGGCGCAGTTGATCACCAGAGCGCCGGGTTTCACTTCATTTAGATTGTTTTTATTCAGCAGTTCCCGGGTGTGCTCATTTAACGGACAGTGAAAGCTGATCACATCCGCGTGTGGCAACAACTCTGCAAATGTCGGACGGGAATCATTCTGCGCGCCCGGGCGGGCGGCAAACACCACCGTCATGCCAAACGCTTCAGCCAGTTTCGCCACCGCACTGCCAAGTACCCCCTGACCAACAATAACCAGTGTTTTGCCACTTAACTGGGTCGTCGTGTGATTGAGCAGACAAAAGAACGGGCTCCGTTGCCACGCGCCCTCTTTCAGCTCCTGCTGATACTGTGGCAAACGTCCGGCCAGCGATAACATCAGCATCAGGGTGTGTTGTGCAACGGAATCTGTGCCGTAATTTTTCACATTCAGAACCGGCAGCTGACGCTCCGCGGCCGCCTGCATATCGATATTATTGGTGCCGGTAGCCAGCAACAGAATGGCCTTACGCCCTTCCATCACATGATCCGGAATCAGCACTTTGTTGGTGATGATCAGTTCGGCATCACCGATATGCTCTTCCAGATTCTGCGGGTTGGTTTCTGCAAAAACCGCCAGTTCGCTTACCTCATTGGCGATGGGAGTGAAATCCACATCGCCCATGGTGGCAGCATCCAGAATTACGGCTTTATACATGGCCAGTCTCCAAAATTAAAAGACCATATCTGGCTGGCTTTCTGCGGTCAATGAAAAGGCAGCAGCGTCCGTAAGCCACAGCCGCTGGCTTTTAAAAAATACCAGTTAAAACCGCCGGTGCCGGACTGCAACAAAAGTCACTACAAAAATCAGGGCTATACCATCCGATACCTGGCTGGTACGACTATCCCAATTTGTGAACAATGTGTTCACTGTTACAGTTCTTTTTATCGGCAGAGAATAATCCCATATGCTTATCTCAGACGCCTAAGTCATCGAACATCTGGAGAACATGATGCCTGCTGAATTATCGACACTTTTTACACCGGTCAGTATCGGCGATATGGATGTGCCTAACCGTATTAATATGGCCCCGTTGACCCGCTGCCGTGCACCCGGTCACCTGCCCAATGAGCTGATGGCAGAGTATTACGCCCAGCGTGCTTCCGCCGGCCTGTTAATTACAGAGTGCACCATGATCACTGAGGGCACCTCCGCTTTTGGTAATGATCCGGGGATTTATTCGCCAGAGCAGATCGATGGCTGGAAGAAAGTAACCGACGCAGTACACGCTGCCGGCGGACGCATTTTTATGCAAATCTGGCATGCCGGCCGTGCCGCTCATCCGCTGTTAAATGATGGCAAAAAATGTGTAGCACCAAGTGCGATAGCCATCGACGATGAAACTCACACTCCGCAGGGGAAAAAACCCTACACAGTCCCACGCGCTCTGACTCAGTCGGAAATTACCGATATTGTTGAAGACTTCCGCGCGGCCGCTGCCAATGCTGTCGCAGCAGGTTTTGATGGTGTCGAAGTGCATGGCGCCAATGGCTATCTGATTGATCAGTTCCTGCGCGAGAGCGCCAACCAGCGCACTGACGAGTACGGCGGTTCGCTGGAAAACCGCAGTCGCTTTCTGCGTGAGGTGCTGGATGCTGTGACCGCCGAAATCGGCAGTGAGCGGACCGGCCTGCGTCTGTCACCACTGAACAGCTTTAACGGTATGAAAGAAAGTGACCCGGTCAGTTGGATTCGTTATTTGGGCGAGATGCTGAATAAATACCACCTGGCCTACCTGCATGTGATGCGCGCGGATTTCTTTGGTCAGCAACAGGCTGATGTTATTCCTGTTGTCCGTGAAGCCTACCACGGCCATCTGATGGTCAATATGGGATACAGCGCTCAGGAAGCGGCGGATCTGATTGCTGCCTCCGGTGCAGACTCAGTCGCCTTCGGTACGGCATTTCTGGCAAACCCGGATCTGCCTTATCGCATTGAATCGGGCGCAGACCTGAACCAGGCTAACCCTGAGACATTTTATAGCGCGGGTGCCGAAGGCTATACCGACTACCCTGCTCTGAGTAAATAAATCATGTCTGCTCAGACGTAAAAAAGCCCGGTTATAACCGCAATGCTGTTCACTTAAGC